>JAZSLO010000091.1:0-4051 GCA_045535415.1 Eubacteriales bacterium | reverse complement strand
CGCTGGTGAATTTTTTACACAAAGCACCTTAATAATGTAAAATTTTGTTACTATCCCGAGTGCTTGTGATAAAAAATTCAAGGCGCCTCGCTTTTGCCATCAAGAAAAGTTCAGTTGTCTTATCAGTGGGCGCATTGATCTTTTTTGTTGAAGCACTGGAGCACTTTCAAATTTATATTTTCTTTGTGTGCTTACTACAAAAAAGTCAGCGCCAAACGGGGGCAAGTCCGAAAGGGGTGTCCCCTTTCGGCGACCTTTGGGTACTTTTCGGTCGCTCGAAAAGTACAAAACACGGCGGCGTGTCAAAAGACCGCCGCCGCAGAAGGATTAAAAAAAGACGCCCTTCGGCGTCTTTTCAACTTCAATTTACTCCATATTTTTTTAAAACAGTTTCAATCCCTTCAACTATTAAATCACTGCTATTACCTTTTTTATTCTGCACCACTTCTCTTATTTCAATTAAAGCACACAAAGACATTGAATTAACAATTTTATTTGAATCTATCTTATAACCATCCAATTCATTTTTTAAAGCATTTGCTATTGCCCCTGCTAATAATTGTGTTTCTATATTCATTTCCTCAACTCCTTTAATATTTATTCTACCACACATACTTTAAAATTACAACAGAAATTTCTGTTGTACTAATAAAATATGTTTTAACATATAATATATTTAGAAATAACTAGGGAGTGATATATATGGCATTCACACCAAAAAAGACAAAGGAAAAAGTCAAAGCAGGATATAAAACGCTTTATATATCAGATTCACTTTCTGAAAAAATCGGGGAACTTGCCAAAAAGCACAACACAAGTTATAACAATATTGTTATAAGTATAATAGAAGATTTCTTTGAAAATAATAAATAAAATTTAAAAGACGCCGATTGGCGTCTTTTTTTATATTTCAAATTTCTCAAGATTCCTCTTTGCACAAAATTTAATATGCGCGATATCCTCAAAGAACTCTTTATACTTTGTCGGCCTCCTGATAAGCAAAAGTTTCTTTTGCCTTGTGAGTCTTTTTATCCTATATTCAAGTTTTGCGGCATCGGAATATTCCTTTGTTTCCCAAAGCGCCTCAAGTTTTACAATTTCGTGCGATTTTGTATACTTTGCGCCCGTCTTTTGCTTTTCCTTATGCTCGCAAAGGCGCTTTTTTATATCCTTTGCAATGCCGGTATAAAGAGAATCGTCACGGCATCTGACCATATACACAAAAGCCATTATTCCCTCTCCCCTTACTGCTCGGGTGTCTGCTCTTCGGGCTGCTGCTGTGGCTGCGTCTTTGACACAAGTGCCGTTACAATTATATTTCCTGCATTATCGCCCGAAAGTGTATACTCAAGATTCTTTGGTACATAAATCTGTGTGCCGTCGTTTTCAACCTTTGCGGAATAAATCATATATGTGTCGCCGTTTTCGCTTATAAAGTTTAATCTTGCACTTTCGATAGGATAAAGCGAAAGGCGAGCCTGATATTCCTCAAGGCAAATTCCGTTTTTAGTCATATATTCAGCGTGCGGTTTTCCTACATATCTCAAATGCCACGGCTCGTAAGATATTCCCGTAATATCGGTCTTGTTTTCGGGGTATCTTATTACAAAGCCGTATTTATAGCAATTGTTTGTTATCCATTCATACTCGCCAGTTCCGTCATAAGTTTCACGAACTCCGTTTATATAAAGGCTCATATCAAGAGCATACCCTGTATGATGTTCGCTCTCGCCAGGGTTTGTCGCAATAAGTCTTCCCTGCTCCTCGCCGAGCTGGTCGATTTTTGAAGCAAGCACAAGCTCCTGCATTTCATACGAGCGGTATCCGTCAACAATAATTATTGTTTTCTTGCCTGTTTGCGACACAAAGTCGGATAAAAGTTCATTCAAAGCCTCTATTGCCACCTTATTAAGTGCAACATTTCTGTCCTTAACATAGTAGTCATCATTCTTTGAATCATAAACACTCTCGGGGAACTGCTGTGAGAACAGACTTGTTTTTGCATCAAAATCAAATGCATGGGCTGTATTTACAAGAATAAGCTCGCCGCACTTTGTGTCAGATGCATTCGCAGTCAATATAGTAAAATTCTCCTGCAAGTCTTTTGCAAGTTTTTGCTCAGGGCTGTCCTCTTTTATAACCTGCTCATACTTTGAGTAGTCAGCCTTGGGTACTTCCTTTGTTATAATCTTTGAAAAAATTGTGTAATTTCCGATAAGCGCGAAAATTATAAGCACAACTATAAATGTCTTTTTATTCTGATTATAGGATTGATTCATTTTAATCACCTGTTTTCAAACTTTTTATAATTTGATTATATCACAAATTACACTGCATTGCGACAGTTTTTTCAAAAAGGTGCAAAAATTTTTATTACATCACTCAAAACAGGCATTATTTATGCTTGAAAATGGTGCATTTTAATGTTATACTATTTGTCAGAGGTGATAGTATGGCAAAGGACAAGAGTGATGTGCGAATAGTTGCACAGAACAAAAAGGCTTATCACGATTATTTTGTTGAAGAAACCTATGAGGCAGGCATTGCGCTTTGCGGAACAGAAGTTAAAAGTGCAAGGCAGGGTGCTGTCAATATGAAAGACTCTTTTTGCAGAGTTGAAAAAGGCGAAATGATAATGTATGGCGTTCATATAAGCCCTTACGAAAAAGGAAATGTATTTAACCGAAATCCGCTTCGCGACAGAAAACTCCTTTTGCACAAAAAGGAAATTATGAAGCTTTTCGGTCTTTGCGGAAAAGAGGGATACGCACTTGTTCCCCTTAAAATGTATTTTTCAGGCTCAAAAATAAAGGTTGAAATTGGTCTTTGCAAGGGTAAAAAGAATTACGACAAGCGTGATACAGAGGCTAAAAAACAGGCAAACCGTGATATTGAAAGAGCAATGAGAGACAGAGAAAGGTATTAAAATTTATGATTTACAAAGAACTTGACCTTACACTTGACTATTCAAAAATCAAAGGAAACTACACTTCGCACACCGCGCTTTTAAAGGTGTATATACCGAATACTGATGACGAAATTTCAAGATATACCCCCTGTCGCCCGTCAGTACTAATCTTGCCCGGCGGTGGATATGAGTTCACAAGTCACAGAGAGGCAGAGCCCGTTGCAATGAAATTTATTGCAAAGGGTATGAACGCCTTTGTTCTTCACTACAACACGGACAAAGATTCAAAGTACCCCGAACACTTGCTTCAGGCACTCTCGGCTATAAAATATATCCGTGAAAATGCAAAGGAATATTTTGTAAATCCCGACAAAATTTTCGTGTGCGGATTCTCCGCAGGAGGACATCTCACGGCAACTGTGGGAACGCTCTGGGACAAGGAAGTTTCGCAAAACTATTTTGGTGATACTTCCATTGTTAAACCAAATGGTCTTATTTTGAGCTATGCCGTAATCTTCAATGACGATAAAGAACATTGGCACGAAGGCTCTTTCAGAGGTCTTTTAAGAGAAAATTTTGACAACAAGGAAATGTTCGATATCGTTTGTGCCGACAAGCAGGTTTCAAAGTCTACCCCACCGTCTTTTTTGTGGACAACCTTTGAGGACGAACTTGTTCCCTGCGAGAATACACTTCAGTTTGCCCTTGCTCTGAGAAAGAATAATATCCCCTTTGAAATGCACATTTACGAAAAAGGCGGACACGGAAGAAGTACAGGTGAAATTTATACCTGCAATCAGGAAGAAAGATGTAAATCCTGGATGGACGAGGCTTGTGCGTGGATTTATGACACAAGACTCGGAGAGGAATAAATAAAGTCTGCAGTGGCAAAAATAAAAGTGTCTGTTACATTAGTGTAACTTGACATTAGCTTTTGTCAATGATAAAATATTAAAGCAAAACAAAAGAAGTTTGGGATGCAAAAGCATCCCAAACTTCAAACAAAATCACGGGGGCGTAAAGGTTTCGACGGGGATTTTGAAGTATGTTAAGCGGGCAGAGGTTCGGAAGCTCTTTAAAACGCCGAATTTTAAAAATAAACGCTAACAATAATAGATTAGCTTACGCTGCCTAAGTCAGCGT
>JAZSLO010000048.1:0-1580 GCA_045535415.1 Eubacteriales bacterium | reverse complement strand
TGGACGGCGAAATCGACGGCTTCATCAATGCGTATCTTAAGAAGCAGTCATTGGATGCACTTGCTGCAGAGTAATTAAGCAAGTAAAGTTCTTTGGTTACTTTCTTACAAGAAAGTAACGCCTGCCCGGCGAGGGCGTGAGAAAAGTAAAAGAACCGCTTTCCGTTTAGGAAGGCGGTTTTGTTATTCGGATAAGAATGTTGGATTATCAGTGCGGCCGAGAAGATAGTCAATTGAAACATTGAAATAGTCTGCGAGTTTTATGAGGGTTTCGTAATCAGCTTCGTGGTCGCCGGTTTCATATCGGCTTATGCAGTTCTGATTCATATTCAAATCCATAGCCAATTTGAGCTGAGTTATGCCCCGTTCCTTTCGCAGTTGTTTCAATCGCATAATATAACCTCACTATATTATAGGAATCCTCTTGACAAAATTATACCAAAACGGTATAATCAAAATATCCCGATTAGGGATATTTTGATTGATGGAGGATGTTTAAAATGGAGAAATGTAGAATTTGTGGTAAAGCGTCAAAAAATGATGCGGTCTCTGTGAGATTGCTAGGTGCGGACGCTACCGAGATTTGTGAAGTGTGTGCAGGTAAAATCTATTTAATCAATTCGACAAAGGATAAAAGCGTATACGATAGAGAAGTAAAGTGGCTCAGAGGAAAGTGGAGCGATTTTGACGAAGAAACACAACTTATATTGAAATCTAAAATTAAAGAAAGGTCGTCAGAATTAGAGATGATTCAAGAAAAAAATAAAAGGCTTTCAGAAACAAACATAAAAGCAAAAACATTCTGGACGTCTGCAATTAAATTCGTGTCCATATGTGAAATTGTATTGTTGGCAATAATTGGCGGATTTGTTGGTTTCAACTTGGCTCGTTTTGGTAATGATGAAATGATGTACGCAATTGTAGGGGCTTTAGTGGGAGGTTTGATAGGATCAATTCTTTTGGCTGTCAATATGTTCCTTGTAGAAGTTGCGGAAAATATAGCGTCTGGTGTGAGTTTATTATCTATAATTGCAGACAAAGAAGAATGATCAATAAAAGAACGGTAGTTATTGCTGCCGTTTTTTTATGCCCTCAACCCACATCTTGTGCCAAAAACACGCCCTAACCACACCACCTTGAAGCACCTGAAAAACACCCGGAAAAGTGGTCAGAAACATCTGAAAAACTGCCCAAAAACCCTTGACTTTTCTTGTGCAAAATGATATTATTATTGAGGTTTCCGCAATGAGGAAAGTTACAAAACAAAAGTCAATAGGAAAAAAGTCGAAACAAGTTACAAAAAAGTATTGACAAGAGGATAACGTCTGTGATATACTCTTTGAGCTGTCTTTCGCAAGAGGGATAGCGATTGGACCTTGAAAATTAAACAACGAGATAAGAAAAGGAACCCGAGATTCGATAGTCTAAGGACTATCAAACGAAGAGTTTAAAGTACTTTTCAAACAGTAATACGGAAGCTAAAAAAAGCGAAGTATGGAAAAATGTCAGCAATGACGAAATGAGCGACAAAGCTCTGAAAATGATTTAAACAGCTTAGGCTGTTTTAATACAATTTTTAGA
>JAZSLO010000060.1:0-2344 GCA_045535415.1 Eubacteriales bacterium | reverse complement strand
TTGAGCATTGACAGAATATCGCGTCGTACAGGGTCGGATATGGCTTTGAGTGTATCATTTATTGCCAAAAAAGACACTCCTTTCACAAGGTATTTAGAATTTTTTCTAAATAGATTATATTATAAACTTGCAATTTTGTCAAGGACTATTTAGAAGTTTTTCTAAATAGGTTTTAATGGATAAAAAGGAAAAAGCCGGAAAACCGGCTTTTTTTATATGTGTTTAAAGCAAAAGGGCTTTGTCATATTCAGGAATTGCCTCGTGTTTTGAAACCACAAACGCACTTATTTTTGATGCAAATTCAAGGCAGGTTTGAATATCGTTTCCCGACATAAACTTTGATAAAAACGCCGCCGAAAAGCTGTCGCCCGCACCTACGGTTGATGCGACTTTGACCTTATGTGCTTTGCACTCAAAACTTTCTTTTGTTTTGCAGTTATAAGCAAAAGCACCATTTTCACCTTTTGTTATAAGTACAATTCCCAGATTCTTGTATTTGTCGCTCAAAGCCTGAGCACATTTGATCAAATCACTGTCAAAACTCTGCACAGAGTTTTGCATAACAGTATTTAGTTCCTCATCACTTATTTTGACGATACTTGCGCTTTTAAGTGCAAAATCTATTGTGTTTTGTGAGAAAAAAGGCGGTCTTATGTTAAGGTCAACAAAAATCTCTTCAAAAGTGTTATTTTCAATCACCTTACAAAGCGTGTCAAGGTTGTTTTGCGACCTAAGAGCCAGAGTCCCAAAATAAAGAGCATCAAACTTTTCATCGCCAAAGCTTTCATATTTTATATCGTCATACGCAACATCACAAAGAAGATTGTAAGAGGGAACACCTTTATCATCAAGCCAAACTTCGCATTTGCCCGTCTGCTTTTCGCTTCTATTTATATATTTTGTGTTAACACCAAGATTTTGAACAGTTTCAAGCGTCTTTTGACCAAGACTGTCCTCGCCCACAGCCGACAACATAAAAGACTTACCGCCGCATTTTGCAAAATGTGATGCAAAGTTCAAGGGCGCACCGCCGATAAATTCTTTATCGGGATATACATCCCATAAAACCTCGCCGAAGGATAGAACTTTTTTACAAGATTTTACTTGGAGCTTTCTTTCCTCAAACCAGGAAATTTTGGTGAAATTGTCAAAGCAGACGCAGGATTTATCAAATGCAAGTTTCAAAGAAATTCCGACACCGCCTTTATTGACAAAAAAATACATTTCCGCACAATAAAGCCCGTTTTCAAGCGTTTCGTCATATTCCAAAATTTCAAAGTTTTGCAGATTCAACTCTTTAAAACTGTTTATTTTTGTCTCTATTTCTCCTGCTTGATACAAAGTACAATTCAAAATGCGCGGATTGTAGAAAACAACCTGTCCTTTATCGGTAGAATATGCTTTGTCATAGGGATTTTGCGGATGGGAAGGCAAAATTTCAAGCCATTCCATATCCAAAATCAATTTATTGTGTTTATAATACATCTTCGAGCAACGGCAATCATGAAAAGCAATATGACTTGTTGTATTTTGGCTGACATATTTATATTTGTGTTGATTTATTATACCCAATACCACCGCAACCGCCATTCCGCACACAATACCAACAGGTACCGGAAATATTGCATAACCCAAAAAGTCAAAATTATTGCCAAAAACAGAAGTTATGGTCAAAAATGTTAGTATAAGATAAAAAATTATATTTAACGGAATATATAAAAGCAGAAATTTTGCGCAGTTGCACCGCATCATAAAAGCAGAGATTAATCCCGCCAAAACACCGCACACAATTCGCACCGCATTATAACTTATACCATTTATTGTTTCATAATTGTGTGCTTTGCCTATAAATGTTTGACCGCCCGTAAAAATCATTACAACATAAGTAAATATTAAACAAAACACTACAAAAACAAAAGCTGAAATAAATGCCCTTTTCGCACTTTGTTCCCAACTGTTAATTTTCTTCAAATTCCGCACCTCCATTACGCATTAAACAGAATAAACCCAACGGTATTTATCCCGAAATTTGCGAACATATGCAAAAGCCACGACGGATAAATGCTTTGACTTTTTGCGTTGAGATAGTTGAAAATAAGACCGCCTGCAAAAAGCCCGACAAGAACAAGTGCGAAAAGTACAGGGGAGAACCAGCCCGTCATCATCGCCACATGATAAAGCGCAAATGCGAGCGATGAGAATATGTATGCAAAGCCCTTTCCCGACACTCTTTTGAGCGTCAAAAACGCAAAGCCTCTGAAGAAAAATTCTTCAAGAAGTGAATTTACAAACGATATATAAAGTGAAACAAACAGAAAATTATTTTTATTTACACCTATATTAT
>JAZSLO010000232.1:0-3360 GCA_045535415.1 Eubacteriales bacterium | reverse complement strand
AGCATTCTGTAAATAAGACCTGAATACATATCGACATTTGCACACATTGCCTTGTCGTTTTGTCTTACATCAAGGAATACTTTTGGTGAAATAGCCTCAATTCTCTGAAGAAGATTGAATTCATCCATAAAGCCTTTCTTTTCTGCAAGGGCAAAAGCATTCTTCTTGAGGATAACTGCTCTTGGGTCGGACTGTGTGTAAATTGCGTGACCCATACCGTAAATAAGTCCCGAGCCGTCGCCTGCTTCTTTGCGAAGAATCTTTGCAAGATATGCATAAATCTCCTCGTCGTCTTTCCAGTCTTTTACATTTTCCTTGATTTCCGAGAACATTTCTTCAACTTTAATGTTTGCACCACCGTGTCTCGGACCCTTTAGAGAGCCGATTGCCGCAGAAATTGCAGAATAAATATCTGTTTTTGAAGAAGAAACCGTACGGCAGGCAAAAGTTGAGTTGTTACCGCCGCCGTGTTCTGCGTGAAGAACAAGACAAATGTCAAGAAGTCTTGCTTCTTCCTCGTCAAATGAAACATCGTTTCCGAGAATTCTAAGGAAGTTCTGTGCAGTTGAAAGTCCTGCTTTTGGTCTGTGTAAAAACAGACTGTCCTGGTCAAAAATGTGACGCTTTACGGAGTATGCGTGAGCCGCAATAATGGGAAGACGGGCAATAAGTTGCATACTCTGGCGGAGCTGATTTTCGATGGACATATTTTCAGGGTCTTCGTCATATGAATATAAGGAAACAACCCCTGACTGCATTTTGTTCATAATGTTGGGGCTTGGAGCTCTCATAATGATATCTTCCGTAAAATTTTGGGGAAGATATTCAAATGACTCGATAATTTCGTTGTACATCTGGAGCTGCTCTTTTGTAGGAAGAAAACCAAAGAGGAGAAGAAAAGCACATTCTTCAAAGCCGTATCTGTTTTCTTGTACATATCCTTGAATTAACTTGTCGACGTTATAACCTCTGTATAAAAGTCTTCCCTCGTCTGGCACTTTTTCGCCTTCATAAAGGACATATCCGTGAACAAGACCAAGGTTTGTAACACCTGCAACAACACCCGAGCCGTCTGCGTTTCTAAGACCTCTTTTTACATTGGAACTTGCAAATGCACCTGGTGCTATCTTGTATTTTTCCTGACAAAGGAGAGATAACTCCTTGAAACTTTTCAAATTTTCTGACATTGAAAAAATCCTTTCGTTAAGGGATTAAAAATCTTTGGGTAAAAATTTAATTCATTATAACACAAGCAAATTAAAATTGCAAGAGGTAAAGTAAAATTATGCAAAAATGTTTACAAAGAACTCGAAAAATAAAAATAGTTTGCACGCTTTTGTGCACGGGCGTTTTTTTTGCGTCGGCGCTTGTATTGACGAATACGCCTGATGCCGCAGTGGATAATACTGCGCTTTATTATAAAAGAAACGGAAAATACCTTGATAAAACAAGTGAATATACTTTGCAGACTTTTTCTGAAAAGCAGGAAAATCAAAACGAACAGACGCAAAAAATGAATAATTTGTCGACAGAAAATGCAAAAAATCAGGAAAACGAAACACAAAACACACAAAATGTCGTTTTTGACGGACTTCTTTTTGAAAAAGTGAAAGTTTACAATCATAAAACGGGAAAAACTGTGGATATGGATATTGAGGAATATACACTTGGTGTAACTTTGGCAGAGATGCCGTCATCATTTTGCCATCAGGCACTTATGGCGCAGGCGGTTGCCGTGAGAACCTTTACTGTAAGAAAAATGCTTTATGAAAATAACGATAAAAAGCATAAGGATGCAAATGTATGCACGGACCCTGCACATTGTCAAAGTTATATTTCAGCCGATGAATATCTCAAAAAAGGCCAGTATGCAAAAGAGGGATTTGAAAAAGTGAAGGAGTGTGTAAATTCAACAAATGGTGTAATTTCAGTATTTCAAAAAATGCCGATACTTGCTGTTTACCACGCATCAAGCGGACACAATACAAAGAGTTCAAAAGAAGTGTGGGGAGGAGAAGTGGCGTATCTTGTAAGCGTCAAAGCACCTGAAGATTTGTCGGTTTCGGAAAAAATTTATACTTTTGATTATAATACACTTTCAAAAAAACTGACAAATCACTCAAAAACATATGTTGAATGTTTTTATTCGGGTCAGAGCGCTGTTTTGGTAAATAATAATGAAAATGGTACTTGCCAGAGCATTGATGTCGGCAATAAAAACTTTGATAAAACCTTTGTTAAAAATGCTCTTTCTCTTCGCAGTGACGATTTTGAAGTTGTTTGTGATAAAGATGTGGTAACCGTGACAACCTATGGTAACGGTCATATGGTGGGCTTAAGTCAGCACGGCGCAAACGCACTTGCGGGTGAGGGAAAAAACTATACTCAAATTTTAGAATACTACTATCCCGGAACAAATCTTTCTTATATTTATTAAAAAAACACCCGAAAAACTTTCAAGTTTTTCGGGTGTTTTAATTTTATCTGATTTTAGTTCTGTGCATCAAGTTTGAAGGAAATATCAAATGTTTCGCCCTCGCCCTTGTCGTTTTCGCGGTAAACAGTAACTTTAACTGTTTCACCTGCTCTGTTCTTTGCCTTTAAATTGTTTATATCGTCAACAGTTTCAACTTTTTGTCCGTTGTATGCAGTTATGATGTCGCCTCTGCGAAGACCTGCCCGCGAGGCGGAAGAATTTTTGTCAATCTGGAATACAAGAACACCTTGCGGAATTCCGTAGTGCTCTGCCTCTTCTTTTGTGACGGGAGAGCCTGAAATGCCAATCATTCCCGAACCGTAGGCAAAATCTTCTTCGGTTCTTTCAACAACTTTTCCGTGCTGAATAAGCTGGTTTATAATTGCCATTGCGCCGTTTATCGGGATTGAAAAACCTATGCCCTCGTATTCTGATGCAAGTTTAAGAGTGTTTATACCTATAACCTGACCTCTTGAATTTATAAGAGGACCGCCTGAATTTCCTTTGTTTATTGTGGCATTTGTCTGAATGAGAGTCATTGTTTTCTGAACTCTGCCGTAGGAGTCTGTAATTTCAACATTTCTGTTGATTGCTGAAACTATACCGTCAGTAACAGTTCCTAAATATTCAATACCTGCAGGACAGCCTATTGCAATAACGCTTTCACCTACAACAAGTTCGTCCGAGTTACCTGTTTCAACGGGGTAAAGTGTAACACCTTCGGGAATTGAAACCTTTAAAACTGCAATGTCGGAAATTGAGTCTGAACCCACAAGCTCAGCCTCAAGCTGTGTATGGTCGTGTAACACAACCGTGATTTTCTTTGCTTCATCTACAACGTGATGGTTTGTTACAACATATCCGTCGGAGGATAAAATAAATCC
>JAZSLO010000212.1:0-9236 GCA_045535415.1 Eubacteriales bacterium | reverse complement strand
AACATCCTGTTTTCCACTTTTCGCATTTTTCATATGCAAAATGCGGACAGTGTCCAGTAAAAGACCAGCAATCGTGTAATGTCCATACAACCGGAACTCTTGTCTTTTTTAAATGGTGAGTCAATATAGGCAAATTTATATACCCTGAATGTAAATTGTGCAAATGTATAATATCCGGATTGGATTTTCGAATTTTTCTTACAAGTTTTAAAGTTGAAAAGATTGCAAAACAACCCTCCAAGCCTGTAAGTTTACTCAAATTTAAGGCTAATTTTGCGCCAAGACGAGAGTTTATGTTTTCTACAGTAACATTTTTGTATGCAGATTTTGCTCTTTCAGAAACAAAAGCTAATGATTCATACCCGTTTTCTGCAGCAACATTAATCACACCCTGCATTATATTGCCGGTACTTCCAAAAGACCACGCATTAACAGCAACAACTTTTTTCTTCATAGCTATTTCCTCGTCCTATAATTTTGCTTTTACAAATCAACTGCATTTCCTTTTGAGGATTTATCAACTTGCACTACCACTCCGTGAATAAAGCAGAACAGTACAAACATCCAACTCATTCCCTGCAGAATGGGTTCTGTCACAAAATTTGTCAACATTGTAATATATACCGAAAAAACCACAACTCTTGAAGAAAGCTCCAAAGACTTGTTCTTTATAAAACTTATTCCTCCTACAATAACGCTTACAACAAATTCGACTACCGCCAAAAGAGCAAAAATTCCAGCCTCATCATATGTATCAAGGAAAATATCGTGTGCATAGCCTGTTCCTGATAAACGAATTTTTTGCCCTCCCCAAATTGCTGTTTCAAAATTCTGCAAATAAATCAGTTTTCTTTCCATTCGGGTGTCTTCGTATACACCCATTTCGCCGCTCGTAAAACGATTATATAAATTGCTTTGCTTTAACAGATCCTGCAATCCAAATACATTACGGCTTATAATCAAGAATATCAAGAGCAAAATTATAACAACAGTAAATGCTATTTTCATTTTTTTGCTTATGTTTTTTGTTTCCTTGCTTGTATACCACAAACAAACAAACATAACCATACCCATTATTACAAACATTGTTCTTCCGGATAAAATAAGATTATAAAGCAAAATCGTAATCATAAATGTAACAGAAGCAATTTTTGTAACCTTCTTTGTTGGAACAAAAAGCCAGGATATTGCAAGTGCCATCATAGGAAACGCCATAGTTGCCTGGCTTGTAGCACTGAGAATGGAGTGTGACCAGAAATCTATCGTATTTCGGCTCTCATTATCCATGTTTGTAAAAAAATTGAGCATATAATGTATATACGGGCCAAAAGCCACTACAAAAACACTTACTTTAAGCCAAGTTTCTTTCGTGTTTTGATCAATGCTTTCTCCTTTTGCGGCGAAAAAGCTTCTTCCGACAAAATAAGCTAAGGGATACAACATCGGCTTTATAATAGATGTTATCCCCGCGTCTTTATCCGGTGAAAAAATAATCCACGCCAAAGACAACTGCAAAAGTATAAGCAAATTAAAATCAAAAACATATCTTTGATTAACTACAAGAAACACCGCTACAGCAAAAAGCAAAAAGTAAAAATTCATACTTTTTACATTAATACCCGCCAAAAGAAACATAAACAACGTTATCGTTCTTATTAAATTTTCTTTTGAAACGTTAAATGTATTTCTGCTATTTAACATAATTTAAAGCTTCCTCTCGCGTACATCAATCAAAGCATTCGGATATCTTAGTGCTATTTCAGAATTTTTTCTAAACTTTCCAGAAATTCGGTGTATTGTAACTTTGTTGATGCTGTTTTGTATGCGTTTTCTCTCATAATTTTTCTTTCGTCTGCACTAAGAGATATTGCTTTAGTGATAACCTTAGACATTGACTCAACCGTATATTCAGGAACAACAAGTGCATTGTATCCGTCCTTGAGATAAAGTCCCATATCCGATGTAAGATTCGCAATCATCGGTGTGCTTCTCGAGAGACTTTCCGGCATCTTTGTCGGAAATCCTGCTTTTGCATATCTCTGAACAGGAGACCTCATAAGAAGAGTAAAATCTATGCTCTTAAAAAGTTCGAGCACCCTGTTATGAGGAACTCTTCCATATATTTGAATACTTTCCCCTAATTTTTCTATATGCTGTGCCGGTATTCCGGAAGCTATAATCTGCTCTTTTGTGCAGCCTATAATATGAAGTTTGAATTTCCCCTGAAATTCTTCCGGCAAAAGATAAAACGCTTCAAGAATCATATGTAAATTATCTTTTTTACCGGGCTGACCTGCATACATAAACTGCAAAACTTCGCCCTGGGTCTTTTCTTCGCAAAGATCGCTCTGTGCAAGAACTATAGGAATATTGACACTGTCTATTCCCTTTCCGGAAAAATAATTATGTAAGTAAGAGCTTATAGAAACAACTTTCAAAGATTTATCGATCCAATATCTGTTTAAAATATTTTTGTTAATAAACGATAAGTCAAATATGCCAAGGCGGAATTCCTCAGCAGAGTACCATTCAACGCTGTCGTGAATGAGTTTTATTTTCCTCTTTTTGCAATAGCTTTTGAGGCTTAATGTAACAAAACTCATATCATCCATAATCACGACATCGGGCTTATATTCTTCCATAATTCTCTTGAAATGTGACCAATACAAAAGTCTGGACTTGAATTTTGCCAAAAAACCAGAACCATCCTGCCTTAAGGATGTATATTCTATTTCATTGAAAGTTCGTGTTTTAAATTTACAGTATTCGCCAAGTCCCACAACAAAAACATCGTGTCCGAGCTCTTTGAGCATATATGAAAATTTTTCGTGGCGGATGGCACCAGCATCGCCTTTGGGAAATTTAAAATAACTACAAATTAAAACCTTCATCTTTTGCACCAATCCTTTTTAACGAACAATATAATTCAATTTGTCTCCCAAAGAGACACATATTTCTCAAAAACAATATCCGTTTCATAGCAGGCAATTGCTTTTTCTTTGCCTTTTTGTCCCATTTCAGCGCGTTTATTGCCGTTTGTTATAAGTTCTTTCATTGCCTCGTACAATTCACTCTCATTTTGCGGCGAAATAACAATTCCGCATCCGCCGGACAAAATATCCTCGATTGCACCGACATTTGTTGCAACAACAGCCTTTTCGCACATCATTGCCTCAATGACAACATTCGGAAAGCCTTCGGTATAACTCGGCAAAACAAGAAATTCCGACTGCGAGAGTTTTTCCATTGCATCATCGTGCAAAAGAAACCCCGTCATTTCAACATTTTCAAATGAAAAATTATTCTTTAAATACACTTCATAATCAGGTTCGCAAAAGCCTGCGATTGTCAGTTTCCAATCAGAAAACTCTTTTGAGAGTTTTTCAAAACTTGTCAGAAGTTCCTCAACACCCTTTGCCTTTAAAACATTTCCAAGGAACAAAATGTTTTTTGATTCCTCTGATGTTTCGGCGCAAACCTTGTTTACGGGATTTGGTATGTAATGAACCTTGTTTTTATCAAAGTTCTGTTCCAAAACATCATATGTTTTTCCGTCAATGGCGATTATCTCACTTGCAAGAGACAAAGCCTTTTTCATAAGACGCCATTCGATTGTGTTATTTTCACACATTTCGGGAATTCTGCCAAAATGAATATGATAAATACTCTTTACACCTTTTGCCCTAAGCAAATGTAAAAACATTATATCTCTGACAATTGCTAATTGACCGCTTGTTGTAATATGAGCTGATTTTGCATCTTTATTTTTTCTTATTATCTTTGAAAGCTCATTTCTCTGCGAGAGCATCCTGAACCCTTGGACCACAACTCTGTAAAAAATCGAGCGTGAGTCCATTGATTTTCTTGGAGATGTGTTGATATTTATAAAGGTATATCCTTTTTTTTGCGCTATTTCTGACACTATATTGTACCAGTTTGCAATTCCACCATTTGGCGGAGGCAAAGGCGCACAGGTTATTATCTTCATACTTGTTTCATCTCCGTTTGTTTTTTATCTTCAAATCTGAAGATATTGGGCAAGCATTGTGTCCATAAGTTCTTGTTTGTTAAAATGCTTGTTGTAATATTCAATTGCTTTTTGTCTCATTGCCGTCTTTTCTTCGTCCGTCTTTTCCGAAAACTCGATTATCGCATGGCAAAGTTTTTCACAGTTTCCGATATCCGATACAATTCCGCAACCCGCCTCGTCAATAACCCTCTTTGTTTCGCCGGTTGCAGATGCTATTATCGGGCAACCGCAAGCCATATACGATTGAAGCTTTGCAGGAATTGTTATTGCATAAAGCGGTGTATCCGCAAAAGACAGAAATGCCGCGTCGCTTGACGCAAGAACTTTTGGAATACTTTCTGCAGGCTGCCAGCCTGTGAGGTTAAAGTACTCTTCAACATCTTTTTCTTTTATGTGATTTATAAGGTTTTCCTTATTTCTGCCCTCTCCTACTATATTAAAGCGTACCTTTATGCCCTTTTCCTTGAGAAGAAGAGCGGTTTCAGGTAAAACTTCAAGTCCCTGTGCTGTTCCGATATTTCCAGTAAATGTGATATTAAGAACATCATCATTTGGAATGACATCTGATTTTTCATTTGTGGGCTTATAAAACTCTTCGGCATATTGAGGCCAGTAAATAACTTTGTCTTTGTTATCAAACACTCTGTTCTGAATCTCGGTTACAAAACTCGGAGATGTGGCAAAAATCTTATCACAGTTTTTATATATATAATTTACCATTTTGCCAAAAGGTCCGATTACTGCTTTATTATGTATGCCCGTTACAATTTCAAGGCTCTCGGGCCACAAATCCTGAACATATATGTAATTTGGAATTTTGCGCTTTTTGGAATACCATACTCCTATAAGCCCCTGTGTCATAGGCGAAAGGCCGAATGTGAAAACAAGATCTGCCTTGACTTTTGTAAAGCACTTCCAGAAAAAACCTGAAATTACAAATGAAAAATAGTTAAGTGCAAGTCCTATTGAATTATTTCCTCTTGCAACAAGCGGAATTCTTATAATGTCAATTCCATTCCAAGTTTCTCTTGTCTTTTTAAACCATGAGTATCCGTCATAAAACTTTCCCTTGGGGTAATTCGGGATACCTGTGAGAACAGTAACTTTGTATCCTCTCTGCACCCAATCGGTTGCAATGTCGTTAATACGGAACTGCTCGGGATAAAAGTATTGAGAAATAATCAGTATATGTTTTTCCATTTGTTTGTTTTTGTCCTTTCAGCAAAGGCGGCGCCGTATTTTAAACGCAAAAACCCGAGTGCCACCAATCCTTTTGAAAAAATTCCGAGTTTTTATCATTAAGATAAGGGCACTTCTGGTTATACCTATACTTATAGTTATACATATTTTACACCAAATAAAAACCATTGTCAACAATTTATATATATCGCAAACAATTTTGTAAAAAATCACAAAAACAATTCTCATTCTTTGATATTTTTTACAACACATATAAATGAAGAAAACTTTCTTGTTTTTATTGACACGAGGTGTCAAAAGTGGTATTATATTTTCACAAAAGCACAAAAAGCAGAGTAGAAAACGAGCGTTAAGTGCCACTCGGACGGGGAGTTGCCGGGCGGACGAAAAGGATTTATTCCTTGCGGTAAAGTTTTCGCATCCCGCTGCTGCATACAAAAGCGTCGATTTTGCCTCCTGTATGTAGCGACTACAGGAGGTATTTTTATATGCAAAAATTGAAAATCAAGCAAATCTGCATCACCGCTATGATGATTGCACTTGGCATCATAATCGAGCGTCTTATTATCCCGACTTTTCAGGGACAACCGTTCAGAATTGATTTTGGCAACATTCCAATTATTTCCTGCTCGATTGTGTGCGGACCGTTTTTTGGTGCTGTATGCGGCGCCATCTCCGATATGCTCGGCTGTCAGCTCAACGGATATACTGCTTTTTTACCGCTTGTACTCTCCCCTGTTATTATCGGTTTCTTTTCGGGAGTTGCCGCAAAATTCCGTAAAAAAAGTTTTGTTTTCTTTGCAATACTTATCGCATCATACATCGTCGCCGAAATTCTCTGGACACCCTTTGGTCTTTATCTTTTAAAAGGAACTTCATACGCAGTAGAATTCACTCTTAATTTCCCGGCGGCGCTTTTGCAGACAATTGTTGACCCCATTTTAATTTACGCTTTACTAAAAAGCTCAATCCTTGAAAGGACACATCTATTATAAAAATGAATATACAAGATGCACTTTCCTACATCCACAAAAAATCATATCTCGGCTCAAAGCCCGGGCTTTCAAGAACGCTCACTCTTCTTGAAAAAATCGGAAATCCCCACAAGAAGTTAAAGTTCGTTCATGTTGCAGGGACAAACGGCAAGGGTTCTACCTGCGCTTTTTTATCAAGTATTCTTGAAAAATCGGAGTACAGAGTTGGGCTTTACACTTCTCCCTATATAAATGTTTTCAACGAGCGAATGAGGGTAAACGGGCAAAATATTTCAGATAGCGACCTTTGCGAAATTATAGAATTTATAAAACCCTTTGCCGACAGTATGACAGACGACGCACCGACGGAATTTGAGATAATAACGGCGGCGGCATTTGAATACTTTTTCAGGCAAAAGTGCGACATTGTTGTACTTGAAGTGGGACTTGGCGGCGAATTTGATTCGACAAATGTAATTTCTGCGCCCGAATGTGCCGTTATGTGCGCTATCGGTCTTGACCACACGCAGATGCTTGGAGATACTGTCGAAAAAATTGCGCTGACTAAATCAAAAATTATAAAAAAAGGTACGGGCGGTGTTGCTTCATTTGAAACAAAAGACAGCGTTTTATGTGTTATAAAAGATGCCTGCAAAGAGGCAGAGTGTTCCCTCTCGGTGTGCAATTTTTCAAAATTATCCGTAAAAGAACAAAACCTTTTATACACAACCTTTGATTACAAGCAGTATAAAGATTTAAAAATTTCTCTTATCGGCTCATACCAGCCAAAAAATGCGTGTCTTGCCATTGAGACAATCGAAATTTTAAAGGAAAACGGTTGGAACATACCCGAAAAGGCAATGTATGACGGACTTTTGAGTGCAAATTGGCAGGGGCGATTTGAAATTCTCGGGCAAAACCCAATATTTGTACTCGATGGCGCACACAATCCCCACGGGGCAAAAGCGGCAGTGCAAAGCTTTAAAGATATGTTTGAAGGCAAAAAAATAAACATCCTTATGGCCGTTATGGCGGACAAGGATGTTGAAGGTGTCATAGACGAGCTTCTGACGGTGTGCGACACATTTATAACGGTTACTGCAAACAACGACAGAGCAATGTCATCGCAAAATCTTTGCGATTTAATCAAGTCCAAAGGCGCAGACGCTTTTTGTGCCGACAGTATTGAAAAAGGCGTCCAAATGCTTTTATCAAAAACTTCAAAAGACTCGGTTTGTGCGGCACTTGGTTCTCTATATTTTTCAAGCGAGGTAAGAAAGGCATATGAGTGTCTTTCAAAAAATCAAAATGAAAAATCTTTATAAGTTTGTAAAAGAATTTCTTGAAAATGAGAATATTGATACATTTTGCCATCTTGATGCACAAAGTCTTGAAATTATAAATCAAAGACTTATGCCCGAGAATGTCAAAAGTGCATTCTTGTGGCTTATCCCCTACTACACGGGAAAGCACGAAAACAGAAATGTTTCGCTGTATGCCGTTTCAAAAGACTATCACATTTTTTCAAAAGAGCTGGCAGGCAAAATGAAAGAAAAATTGACAAGTCTTTATCCCGATGAAAACTTTTACTTTTTCTGCGACTCATCGCCTATAAACGAAGTTGCAGCGGCAGTTAAAGGCGGTCTTGGAGTTATCGGCAAAAACAGACTTTTAATAAATGAAAAGTGGGGAAGCTATGTTTTTATAGGCTCGCTTTTATCAAGCATTGATGCACAAAATGAAAAAATCCCCTCGGCTAAAGAAAACCCGGTGTGTCTAAAATGCAACAAATGTATTGATGCTTGTGAGTTTCTCAAAGGAAAACAGGATTTTTGCTATTCGGAACTTAATCAGAGAAAGAATGTGACAGACGACGAGCTTGAAATCATAAAATCAAAGAAAGTGCGCTGGGGCTGTGACATATGTCAGGAGGTCTGCCCTATGAACAAAGATGTTCCCAAAACTCCGATATCATTCTTTTATGAGGATATGACACCCGTTGTAACACCTGAAAGTCTTGATAATATGACAAAAGACGAGCTTTCGCAAAGAGCTTATGCGTGGCGAGGCAAAAAGACAATAAAAAGAAATGTTGAATAAATTTAAAATCCCTTACCCGATTTTCTGCTTGGGTAAGGGATTTTATTATAATTGATAAATGCTGAGCATATCGAGGTACTTTGAAGCTTCTTTGTCTCCGTTAAAAGAACGCTTTGTAAGCATTTCCATAAATTCCGCTGCATCCCCTCGTCCTTGTGTGAAATCAACCTCTCCGCCCCATTTGGAAGTCAGAGTGTATCTGAGGCAAAGTTCTGCCGCTTTGTATGCAGCCTCGGCACTGCCTTTTTGCGCCGCCAAACACAACATGGCAGCCGCCGCTTTTTACTGAAAATTCTTCAAATCTCATAAAAGCCTCCGCGCGATTTAGTATAATGTAATTATACACAAGTTAAAAACAAATTTCTACCCTGTTTTGAAAAAATGTCCGCTTTCGCGGACATTTTTTAATCTATTTCCTTGCTTTCAAGAGCTTCTTTTGCCTTGTTTTTAAGTTCCTCATCAAAAAGGCTCATAGGGTCAATATATTCGCCGCCGCGTTTTGCCTCGAGGTGAAGGTGTGAGCCTTCTGCCGTTTCGCAAAGTGCAGTATTTCCGACTCCCCCGATTATATCTCCTGTTTTGACTACACTTCCCACTTCAATTCCATTGGCAATATTTTCAAGAAGATTTGAGTAGCTTATTTCAAGACCATCGTCGCTCTCAATTGTTATTGTCTTTCCGTACATTGCGTGGTCGAAAACTTCTTTCACCTTTCCGCCTGTCGCCGCCTTTACCTGCTCTCCTGTTTCCGCTGCAAAATCAACTCCCAGATGCACTCTGAAATCCGACATTGTAGGTGAATACACAAGAACATCCTCTGAAAATTCCTTCATAACAAATCCGTCACACGGAAGAACAAAGCCGGGATACCCGAAATCTTCTTTTACAATTTCTTCCTTTACAGTTTCCTCCACTTTTTCGTCATTGTTTGC
>JAZSLO010000013.1:0-3923 GCA_045535415.1 Eubacteriales bacterium | reverse complement strand
CAAAATTCACCATAGCAGTTATCAACCGCAACAAAAACATTGGGATTTATATTTTTTGAGAAAGTTACTATATCCCCTATTTCCTTTACGGAAAGCGTCTTTCTTATTGAATAGCCCTTTGAGCGCTGAACAAATACAACCTTTACTTTTTTATCATTTTCGAGTGCAGTTTTTATACCGTCAAAGTCAACCTCGCCATTCTTCATATCAACCTGGCGATAATTTACGCCAAAGTCCTTTAATGAGCCGTTTCCTGCATCTCCTCTTATACCTATAACCTCTTCAAGCGTATCGTATGGCTTTCCTGTCACCGACAAAAGCGTGTCTCCGGGTCTTAAAAGCCCGAATAACCCCGTTGCAAGTGTCTGGGTACCTGAGATGAGGGTGTGCCTTACAAAGGCTTCCTCCGCCTCAAAAACGCGCGCAAACACCTTATCAAGTGTTTCCCTACCCTTATCATCGTATCCGTAACCCGAGGACGAGCAAAAGCAGGAATCCGAAACCTTGAATTCGCGGAATGCATCAAGCACTTTTTTCTGATTTAAAAATGCTATTCTTTCGCATTCCTCAAATGCGCCATTCTCTATAAGTTGTTTTTCTGCAGTTTGTATAAGTTCGTATGAATTCATTTTACTTCTCCAATTATTTCTTTAAAAGATAATATGTCTTTAAAATCGCTGCCTGTGTTTTTCCGTCTTTAATTTCACCGTTCATTACCATATCTACGGCTTTCCACAGCGGTATTCTTTCAACAAGAAGAAATTCATCCTCGTCAGGATTTGCCTCTCCAAACTCAAGGTCTTTGGCAAGGAACATATATATTACTTCATTTGTATACCCCGGTGTCGGATAAAATTCACCAAGCGACACAAGTTTTTCGCAAGTCGCTCCCGTTTCTTCCTTTAATTCACGCATTCCGCAGCTCAAAGGGTCTTCTGTGAGCGATTCTCTTTTACCTGCCGGAATTTCAAGAAGCACTTTTCCATAAGGGTATCTGAACTGTCGCACAAACACGACATTTTCATCCTTATCCAAAGGAACTACGCAAACTCCGCCCTTATGTGTCACATATTCACGGTTTGCCTCTTTGCCATCGGGAAGAATCACATCATCGCTTTTAAGCGTTATTATTCTTCCTTCAAAAATGATATTTTCTTTTTTGCAGATTTCATCTAATTTCATTTGATTTTATCTCCGATTCATTTTGTGTTTGCATCTGTAATTACGAGCACATCTCCGCATTTAATCTTTGTATTTCCTTTAGGTATTATTGCTTCATTATTACGCTTTATTAGAACAATAAGTTCATCGTCGAGTTCTATTTGGGATATTGTCATATCTATCCACTCATCGTCTTCTTGTATTTTTTTCTCAACGAGTCTCAGATCCGTGTCAACATTGCCTGATTGTCCTCCGAGAATTAGCGTATCACCCTCATTTAACAGCGTACTTCCATAGGGAACAATTTTTTGCCCATTTCGTATAATCAGTGCAAGAATACACTCTGGCGGAAGAAGAATTTCCTTTATATGTTTTCCTGCCCACATATGCTCTTTTGGAATTGTAAAACTTACAAACTGGACAGGCACTTCCTCGGTATAGTCATTAAATGTTTTAAGCACATTTCCTTTATCATCCGTCATTTTAAGCCATTTTGAAACTTTCGGCAAAAGTGTTCCCTGAAGCAGAATTGAAAAAAGAACAATAAAGAAAACAATATGAAATATATCATGCTTTGCCACAGCGGTGCTTGTAACGGTCATTATCGCAAAAACAATCGATGCCGCACCCCTCATTCCCGCCCAGGAAATAACAAGATACTGTCTTATATTTTTACCAAATGGTAAAAGTAAAAGAAATACGCTAAGAGGTCTTGCAATCAGTGTTAGGAACACCGCTATTGCAAGTGATACAAGTGCAACCTTCGGGAGCAACGAGGGAAAAGACAAAAGTCCCAGAAGGAAAAACAGAAGCATCTGCATTAGCGATGTTATTCCATCAAAAAAGTGCACAAGTGCTTTTTTGTTTGAAAGACGGCTATTTCCAAGAATTATTCCCGAAATATAAACACTCAAGTATCCGTTTCCGCCGATAAGTGCTGAAATTGCATAAGAAAGAAGCGCAATTGCAAAAATAAAAATCGTATCAAATCCGCTTTCCGAGAGTTTAAGTTTAAAAAGAAGTTTTAGTGAAACAACAGATATTAAAATTCCGCACAAAACCCCAAAAAACACCTGTGCAAATATCATCCACACAAATGTAAATCCCGAAGCCTCATTTCCCATTAGTGCAAGTATAAGTACTGTAAGCATATATGCAAACGGGTCATTACTTCCGCTTTCAAGCTCTAAAATTGATGCGGTTTTATTCTTTAAATTAAGTCTTTTTGAACGCAAAACCGAGAACATACTTGCCGCATCCGTCGAACTTATTACTGCACCGATAAGAAAACTTTCCAAAAGATCTATTTTCAAAACAAGGTGGCAAAAAAGTCCCACAAAACCTGCCGTAAGAATCGTTCCTGCAGAAGACAGCACAACCGCCTTCGCCGCAACGGGTTTTGCCTCGTGCCAGTTTGTGCCAAAACCACCGTAGAACATTATAAATATGAGTGCCACCAAGCAAACGCTCTGTGCAACCTGAAAATTTTCAAAATTAATTTTTAAAACGCCATCAGTCCCGAACAGCATACCAAGAGCAAGAAATGCAAGTAACACGGGAACGCCTATTTTATTTGAAATTTTATTGGCAAGAATACAAGCCAAAATTATAAAGCTTATCAAAAGAATCGTGCCCGTCAACTTTTCTCACTCCTATCAAAAATCAAATTTTGGAACATACTTTTCCATTGCCGAGGTCTTTTCCTGAATATATCCGTTTGTAAAGCCAAGATTTATTATTTTGTCAACAACTTTTTTATATTCAAGACTTGTGACCTTTCTATTTATTTCAGGATACTCATTTGCCCTGAATGATGGGAAATACTGGCTCATAAGACTTACTAAAAAACTCTCGTTTCCAAATGTTTCATAAAGATTTTCAAAAATGTTTATTGAGTCTTTATAGAGTGATGGCAAAACAAGATGTCTGACAATAACACCTCTTAACAGATGCCCTTTTTCATCAAAATATGGTCTTCCCGTCTGTCTTATCATTTCACAAAGTGCTTTTGTTGCAACTTCAAAATAGTCAAAACATGACGAGTATTTTTTTGAAACCTCGGGGGAATAATACTTTATGTCGGGCAGATATATATCTATAAGGCCATAAAGCCTTTTCAAAGTTTCAACACTTTCGTATCCCGAGCAATTATAAATCACAGGGATTTTGAGATTGGGTTTTACTTTTTCAAGGACCTTTGCGATTTTATGGGAATAATGTGTCGGCGTTACAAAATTTATATTTACAGCGCCCATATCGCACAAATTATATATTTCCTGTTCGAGCTGACTTTCTGTTATTTCCCTGCCCTTTAAATTATGAGAAATCTCAAAGTTTTGGCAGAAAACACATCTCATATTGCAACCAGAAAAAAAGATTGTGCCCGAGCCTTTACCGTAGCAAATGCACGGCTCTTCCCACATATGAAGTCCAACTCTTGCGACTTTAATTTTATCTGAACTCTTGCAAAATCCAGTATTCTTATCTCTGTCAATACCGCATTTTCTCGGACAAATATCACATTTTTGCATAATATCTCACTTACCCGTAAAATTCTAATATAATTATACATTATTCGGTTTGATTTTACAAGCGAAAATTATACAATATATTGTCACAAATTGTCGATTTTTTAGACAAAATGCAGTATTTTTAAAAAAATAAAAAATCTTCAAAAAAGCACTTGACAAGCATTTACTTTTCTGTTATAATAAGCAAGCGGTCTTGAGGGAGAACCTCAAAGATACGGCGGAATAGCTCAG
>JAZSLO010000126.1:0-8700 GCA_045535415.1 Eubacteriales bacterium | reverse complement strand
TATGTCAAAGGTAAAGGTAATACCTCTTGGCGGACTTGGCGAAATCGGAATGAATATGACTCTTGTAGAGTATGAAAATGATATAATTGTAATTGACGCGGGACTTGGTTTTCCGGATGAAAGCATGCCCGGTGTTGACCTTGTAATACCCGATACAACATACCTTGAAGCAAATGCACATAAGTTAAAGGGTTTTTGCTTAACACACGGACACGAGGACCATATTGGCGCACTTCCGTATGTTCTTCGTATGGTAAATGCTCCCGTATACGGCACTCTTCTGACACTTGGAATACTTGAATCCAAACTCGAAGAGCACGGACTTTTGGGAAGCGTGGAACTTAATCAGGTAAATGCAGGGGATGTTATTCGCCTTGGTGCATTTTCCGTTGAATTTATAAGAGTAAATCACTCAATTGCCGATTCCTGCGCCATATGTGTAAAGTGCCCTGCTGGAACACTTGTATTTTCGGGCGACTTTAAAATTGATACAACCCCAATTCAGGGAGAACCTATAAATCTTGCGAGATTTGGCGAACTTGGTAAAGAGGGCGTTCTTGCACTTTTCCTTGAATCGACAAACTCTGAAAGACCGGGATATACTATGTCCGAAAGATATGTCGGAAACTCTTTGTCTGACATATTCCTTCGCCACAGTCAAAAGAGAATTATTATATCAACCTTCTCGTCGAACGTTCACAGAGTTCAGCAGATTATAAACTTTTCGCATAAACACAAGAGAAAAGTTGCACTTCTCGGAAGAAGTATGCTCAATGTAATAAATGCGGCGGCAAAGTACGGATATATGGAAATCCCTGAGGGAACTTTGATTGATATTAACGATGTAAAGAGATTCAAACCTGAGGAGCTTTGCATTGTGACAACGGGAACTCAGGGCGAGCCTATGAGCGCCCTTTCAAGAATGGCGTCGAGCGAGCACGATAAAATAACTCTTGACAGCCACGATGTTGTAATCATTTCGGCATCAACTATCCCGGGAAACGAAAAACTTGTAACAAAAGTTACAAATGACCTTCTCAAAAAGGGCGTAACACTTCTTAATGACGAAGTTGCGGATGTTCATGTTTCGGGACACGCATGTCAGGAAGAACTTAAAATTATAATGATGCTCACAAACCCCAAATATTTTGTTCCAATGCACGGCGAATACAAGCATCTTAAAAAGAACTGCAATTTGGCACAGGAAATGGGAATTGCGCCTGAGAACACAATGATTCCCGAGATTGGAATGTGTATTGAAATTGGCGATGATGTATTCAGAAGTATTGAAAGAGTTCCGTCGGGAAAGGTTCTTGTTGACGGACTTGGTGTGGGCGATGTAGGAAGTGTTGTTTTGCGCGACAGACGCCATCTTGCAGAGGACGGAATTATTATTGTTGTTGCAAGTGTAAGTATGATGGAGGGCGAAATTATTTCGGGACCCGACATTGTATCAAGAGGCTTTGTTTATGTTAAAGAGTCGGAAGAGCTTATGGACGAAGTAAGACAAAGAGCAAACGATACTTTGCAAAAGTGTCTTGACCAAGGCATTGATGAGTGGAATGTAATAAAGGGCAAAATGAAGGATGTTCTTACAAATTACATTTACTCAATCACAAAGAGAAAGCCAATGATTCTTCCCATAATTATGGAAGTATAAAATCAAACCAAAAGAAGAGGTGCGGCAAATGAACTTTTTTGCGATTGAAACAGACGGCGTTTTTGTAATGCCAAAAAGTGTTATCGGATATCTAAAAAACGCAAAGAAATCCGAGGCAAAACTCATAATGTATCTTTTTGCCTTGCAGGGTGAAAATTTCGATATTGAAAAATGCGCAAAAGACCTTTGCGAAACAAAAGAAAGCATAAATGCCGCGCTTTCATTCTGGAGGGGCACGGGTGTTATCAGCCAGAGGGATGACGGCGAAATTAAAACTGCTGTCCCTCAAAAAAAGCAGGAGATCCAGGCTCCTAAAGAAGAAACTTACACAACAAGCGATGTTGCTGATGCTTTGAAAAATGATGCAGAATTCAAGGAACTTGTAAGTTTTGCAGAGCACATCCTCGGAACGCTTTTAAATTCCGCAAAGGTTGCAAAACTTTTGTATCTGTATGATAATCTCGGAATGCAGGCGGATGTTATAATGGGCATTATTGCCCATTGCGTATCGGAGGATAAAAAGAGTATTCGATACATTGAAAAATGTGCGCAGGGTATCCACGAGGACGGAGTTGTTACATATAAGGAACTTGAAACTTATCTTGCACAGAAGAGAAGATATAAGAGCTTTGAGGGAAAAGTAAAGAACATAATAGGAGCACAAGACAGAGCTCTTACATCAAAGGAAAAATCTCTTATAAAAATGTGGGAAAGCCAGTATAAGAGCGATATTTCCCTTGTTGAATACGCTTATGAAATGACAATTTCAGCCATTTCAAAACCGAGTGTTTCTTATATGTCGAAAATTCTCGAAAGCTGGAGTCTTGAGGGAATAGATACTGTCGAAAAAGCAATGCAGAAAAAGAGTGAAAGACAGGAAAATCAAAATTCTGATGTATCGGAAATTGATTTTGAAGATATTTTTGAAAAACCCTGATTTTTCGGAGATAAAAGATGAAAATAAAAAGACTTGAAATAAATTCTTTCGGAAAACTGAAAAATGTCAATATATCCCTTGACGACAGGGTTACTGTCATTAAGGGCAAAAACGAGGCAGGTAAAAGTACAATTGCGTCTTTTATAAAATATATGCTTTATGGGTTTACTTCCTCGAGAAACGCTTCTTTAAGTCAAAACGACAAGAAAAAATTTATGCCGTGGGACGAGGACGAGGTTTTCGGACAGATGGAGTTTTCGGACGATGACGGAAAGGATTTTTGCATTGTCAGAAAGACTGATAAAAGAAATCAGAATTCAATATTGACAGATAACGGAAATACTCATTTTTCAAGTGAGGATGCGGGAAATTTGTTTTTTGGCGTATCTGATGATGTGTACGACAGAACGGCTTTTTGCTCGCAGTCGGATGTTTCGTTTTCCTCGGCAGAAAGTCTGTTTTCGGCAATAAACAATATTGCCCTTTCCGCTGATGAAAGTCTTGATTCCGACGAGGCACAAAAAAAGCTTGAAAATTTGAGAAAACTGCTTCTCGGAAAAAGCGGAAGAACGGGAAGAATTTTTGAAATTGATAAAGAACTTGAAACTCTGACACAAGAAAAAGAAAAGTGGCAGGACGGACACAAGAGACTTTTGATGAGTGAGCACAATCTTGAAGTGACACAAAATAAGATAAGAGAAAATGAGGAAAAACTCGAACTTTTACATAAACAGCAAAAAAATATAACAGCACAAAAAGCAAAAGAAAAATTAGATGAAATAGAAAGCGCAAAAAAGAGTGTCGAGGAAACACGGCAAAATCTCGAAAAGGCAAAGGAAAACCTTGATTTTGACGGATTTTTTGCGGACGCGCAGTTTCTCAGGAATCTTGACCAAAAGATATTTGCAACTCAAAAATGCCTTGACGATTTATTGGAGAGTTGTGTTTTTGAAAAGTCGGCAAAAGAGGCTTATGACAAGGCTCTTTCGGGCAAAGGCTTTGAAAAAGTTTCAAATGCTCTTGAAAAACTTGAAAAAACTCCCATTCAGGTTATAAGCGATATAAAGGAAATATCCGAAAAGAAGAGGAAAAATAAAAATCTTTGTATTTTGTTTTTTGCTCTTGTTGTGACATTCCCGCTTGCTCTTTATTTTTTATTCAAATACAAGAATGAAAAATTAAAGTTAAATGGGATTTTGAATGATTTTGGCGCAAAAGACGCAGATGAGATTGAAGACAAACTTATAAAGTTTTCGGATATGCAAGGATACCTCAATAAAACATATCTTGAATATAAGGGAGCGCTTGAAAACAAAAACAGAGCACAGGAATTGCTTTTCAAGGCAAAGGACGAACTTGAGGGAGATATTTCAAAGTGCGGTGTCAATTTTGATAAAAACGACACAGGTAAGTTTCTGGATGGTGCAAAAAGACTTCGGGATTCACTTTCCAACAACATATCAAAAGTTCTTGATTTACGCGCGTTGCTTGACCAAAACAGCATAAAACTTCAGACTCTTGAAAGTCAGAATGATATTGATGCTCTTACAAAGCAAAGCCTTGAATATGATGAAACTGTGCCTGAAAAAGCGGAAAATGATGTAAAAAAGGAAATAGAGTTTTACTCTCAGGCAAATTCACTTTTGAATGCAAAAAAGAATGAGCTTGAAAAAGATGCGGCAGTGCTTTCGGGAACTCTACCAAAGCCTTCCGAATTGCAGACGAGGATTTCAAGTCTTGGCGAAATGAGAGAGGAACTTTCAATAAAACATAAAGCGGTTGAAATGGCACTAAGCGCTCTTGAGAGAGCAAGTGAAAATATGAAAAAAGACGCTTCGCCTAAAATTTCAGAGAAAATGGGCAAATATTTTTCATATATCACAGACGAAAAGTATACATCACTTTTTGCGGGCAGTAATATGGAACTCTCGTTTATGGAAAAAGGGCAGGCAAGCACAAGAGATGCAATGTATTTAAGTAAAGGCACTCTTGAGGCGGCGTATATTAGTTTCAGACTTTCGCTTTGCTCGTTTTTGTATAATGAAAAGCCGACACTTGTGTTTGACGATGCGTTCTGCAATATGGACAAAGACCGTCTTGAAAAGTGTCTTGACCTCATTTATGAAATATCAAAGGATTTTCAGATTATAATTTTGTCCTGTCATGAGAGAGAGGCGCAGTATTTTAAGGATAAAGGCAAAATAATTGATTTTGCGGTATAACTTCGGAGGATAAAATGTCATTAGAGAAAGCAAGAAAACATCTTGAAAAATACGGATTTGAGGAAAAAATAAAAATTTTTGAAGTGTCAAGTGCGACTGTTGAACTTGCCGCAAAGGCAATAGGCTGCGAGCCGCAGCTTATTGTTAAAACACTTTCTTTTGATGTTCAGGGGAAAAGTGTCCTGATTTGTGCGGCGGGTGACGCGAAAATTGACAACTCAAAGTATAAGGCATTCTTTGGCACAAAGGCAGTAATGCTTCAGTTTTCAGAGGTTGAAGGCAGAATCGGACACGCAGTGGGCGGTGTTTGCCCGTTTGGAGTAAATGAGGATGTTGAGGTTTATCTTGACGAGTCTCTTAAAAGATTTGAAACTGTATACCCTGCGGCAGGCGAATCAAACAACTGCGTTTGCCTTACAATAGAGGAACTTGAAAAATGCTCGGAATACAAGGCATGGATTGATGTTTGTAAAACCTTTAGTAAATTTTAAAATAATACCAATTATTTTCACCGGAATATCACTTTGGGAGTGTATTCTGAAGAAAAGAAAGGAATGAAAAATATGGATAATTCAAAATGGTGGAAGCAACCGCAAACCCAGAATAAAAGTACAAGCGGCGATTTCAAGAAGTTTTCAAAATTTGTTCCTGTTTTTGTTGTTGTGATTGCAGTCGTTTTACTTGTTTTGACAAGCGTTTATACGGTAAATGACAAGCAGCAGGCAGTTATTACAACATTTGGAAAAGTCACGGGAACAAAGGGTCCCGGAATTCACCTTAAAGTGCCTTTTGGTGTTCAGAAGGCGACACTTGTTGATGTTAATGTACACAGAAAAATAGAAATTGGCTATCGCACGGACGAGCACAGAGATTACCAACAGTCTGTTGAATCCGAAAGCAAAATGATAAGCGGTGACTATAACATTGTAAATTGCGACTTTTTTGTGGAATACAAAATCAGCGACCCTGTAAAGTATCTTTACAATTCGCAGTCTCCTGATGAAATACTTAAAAGTCTTACACAGAGCCATATAAGAAATGTCATAAGCTCGTATAATGTTGACCAGATTCTGACAACAGGAAAAAATGAGATTCAGGCAAAAATCAAGGAAGGCATTACAAGTGAGCTTATTGAATATGACATAGGTCTTGCACTTACCGATATAAAGCTTCAGGACAGTGAACCTCCAACAGCCCAGGTTATAGAAGCATTCAAAGAGGTTGAAACCGCAAAGCAACAAATGGATACTGCAATAAATGTGGCACAGGCTTATGAAAATTCCGAGATTCCCAAAGCAGAGGCTCAGGCGGATAAGCTTATAAAAACTGCAGAGTATGAAAAGCAGGACAGAATAAACAAAGCACATATGCAGGTTTCAATGTTCAATGCAATGTATGAAATGTATGCACAGAATCCTGTAGTCACAAAAAAGAGAATGTTCTATGAAGCAATTGAAGAAGTTCTTCCGGATGCAAAGGTATATATTGATGCCGGAAGTGCGGGCACGCAAAAGCTCCTTCCTCTTGAAAACTTTGTAAAGGAGGATGCAAACTGATGAAAAAGAAAATAACTTTAAGCATTGCTGTGATAATTGTTGTTGTAATTGCAATCCTCTCGGGAGAATGCTTTTATACTGTAAATCAGGACGAGTATGCAAATACTGTCAGATTTTCAAAGACCATAAACACCGAAAATGAGGCAGGACTGTATATGAAAGTGCCTTTTATAGATAAGGTGACTTACTTTCCGAAACATGTAATGCTTTATGATATGAAGCCGTCGGATGTTCTTACTGCCGACAGCAAAACTATGATAGTTGATAACTATGTTACATGGAGAATTACAGACCCATTAACATTCTATAAAACTCTCGGCACAATACCCGAGGCGGAAACAAGAATTGATATGCTGACATACAGCACAATCAAAAATGAAATGGGCAGAAGAAACAGAGATGAAATTATAAATTCCGACGAGTCAAGCCGTGATATTTTCAATCAGAGCATAATTTCAAGTGCGGCGCAGGCTGTTAAAACATACGGAATAGAAATCATTGATATTAAAATCAAAAAACTTGATTTGCCGTCTGACAACGAAGAAGCGGTTTATAACAGAATGATTTCCGAAAGAAGTAAAATTGCCGAAGAATACAGGGCAGAGGGTGCAAAACAGTCGGAACTCATAAGAAACGAAGTTGACAGAAAGACTAATATCACCGTATCAAATGCAATGGCTGAGGCTGAAAAGATAAGAGCTGAGGGCGAAAGCGAATATATGAGAATTCTTGCCGAGGCGTATAACACTCCCGACAAGCAAAACTTTTATGAATTTACAAGAGCACTTGATGCGCTTAAAGCATCAATCGGCGAGGATACTACAATTATTCTCGATAAAGATTCCGCACTTGTAAAGGCACTTATGAATCCTTAAAACAAAAGGCAGGTACTATGGCTTTTTTAGATTTTTTTAAGGGTGATGAAAACACCCCGTCGGCAAAGGCTAAAAAAATGTTTTCGGAAAATTTTGTAACTCTTGAATCAGAGGATTTGAGGTTTGTCAAAATTTCCCCGTGTCACGCACCTGATATGTATGAATATTCAAAGGATGATGACGTGACAAGATATCTTACCTGGTCAAGCCACTCGTCTTTGAAGCAGACTGAAAACTATGTAAAACTTTTGCAGAAAAAGTATGCACAGGGTGTGTTCAACGATTGGGGACTTGTTCATAAGCAAACGGGTAAGATGATCGGCACTTGCGGTTTTACAAGCTTTGACGATAAGAGCCTTTTGTGCGAAATCGGGTATGTTCTCTCAAAAGATTTCTGGGGTAAAGGTCTTGCCGCACAAGCTGCGAAGACTATTATGAAATTTGCTTTTGAAAATCTTGGTGTTGAAGAAATTTGTGCAAAGTGCATCGAGGGAAATGATGCATCTATGCGTGTTATGCAAAAGTGCGGAATGAAATTTGATGCGATGTATAAAAATTCGATGTTTATAAAGGGCGAATACAAAACCATTATCGTTTATAAGGTTTCAAAAGAACAGTTTTATAAAGAAGTTGAATAATAAAAAGACCTGCAGAATTTTGCAGGTCTTTTTAGTGGAAAAAATTAGTATTTTGTATTTATTTTGAAAATTTTTTTAAAAAATGCAAAATCATTGTAATGTTTGTATTGAAAAATTGCAAATAATATGATAGAATAACTTTGAAATTTTTTGTGAATACCAAAGGTATTCAAAAGGAGAAATTACAGTGAGTAATGAAAGAAGAGTGGGTACGGTATCAAGAGGTATCCGTTGCCCCATAATAAGACAGGGCGATAACCTTGCAAAAATCGTGGCAGACAGCGTTCTTGAAGCGGCAAAATTTGAAGGCTTTGAGATAAGAGACAGAGATGTTATTTCAATAACAGAATCTATTGCTGCAAGAGCACAGGGGAATTACGCATCCGTTCAGGATATTGCAGATGACGTTCGTGCTAAATTAGGCGGAGGCACCATTGGTGTTATCTTCCCAATTACCTCTCGTAACCGTTTTGCAATCGTTTTAAAAGGTATTGCAATGGGTGCTAAAAAGGTAGTGTTAATGTTAAGCTATCCTAGTGACGAAGTAGGAAACGCTCTTTTAACTTATGATCAGTTAGACGAAGCAGGCGTTAATCCATACAGCGATGTATTAACTTTAGAAAAATACCGTGAATTATTCGGTGAAAACAAACATGAATTCACAGGCGTTGATTATGTAGAATATTATTCTGACATTATCAAAGAAGCCGGCGCAGAAGTTGAAATCATCTTCGCTAACCAGGCTAAAACAATCTTAAACTATGCAGATTGCATTTTAACTTGTGATATTCATACAAGACAAAGAACCAAAC
>JAZSLO010000063.1:0-2150 GCA_045535415.1 Eubacteriales bacterium | reverse complement strand
TCGCTTCCTCTTGCGTGTAGCCCCACTTTATCATCATCTGATAACTGTAATTCTCCGACTTTGAGAACGGAATTTCCAAGCTCAGTTGTTCTTCCATAACTTTATTTCCTTTCACTTTACTATCATAGATATATTTAAAACTCTATTTTTGAATTATCGGGTATCGGCTTTCCCGTTTTTTCGGATTCTTTAATCATGCGCTGCTCATTTTCGAGGAATACATCAATCTTACTTTCAGGAACGCAATAAACACCGCCGTCAACGCTTTTCATATAATATACCGCTTCCTCTTTTTTCTTTTTAAACATACAAACCTCCATAATAAATCAGACATTCAATAATTTTAAACTACTATTTAAAGAGTTTTCTCTGCTCTGTTATCCACCTTTTATATTCCTGCATTTCTTTATTACCCTTATCTACCGATAATACATAATTTATTTTTCCGAGCAGTTTTTCTAAAAATTTTTCTTCATCAATATTTAGACCATTATATTTTATATGCTCCGATATACCATACTTTTTGCAATAATACACTTGTTGTCTTATTTGCTTTCTGTATTCTGCTTTTATATTAAGTTTCTGATTTACTACAATTCCCGTAACGCTTTTTCTCATTCCATCTTTTAAAATGCAAGTTTTTTTATTATTGAGCACAAACCCGTTTTGACGCAATTTTGTTTTTACAATCTCTATAACCTCCAAAGGTTCAAAATCTCCGGAAAAAGTCATATCGTCGCAGTACCTTGTATAATATATTGATTTTTCTTTGCAGAATTCCGCAATCTCACAGTCAAAATCTTTCATCACTATATTTGAAATATACGGCGAGGTCGGTGCACCTTGCGGAACACCTTCTTTATAAGTGCACAACATCGAAAGAAGAATCCTGTTTGCTTCAGAAAAGGTTTGTGAAATAAAGACCTTTTCTTTTACAAGGCTATAGCTGATACTGTCAAAAAAGTTCTTTATATCAAGTTTCAATATCAAAGGTTTTCCTATATGCACTTTTGCATTGAAAATCGGAGACATTGAATATCTGTACGCCGTAGCACAAGGTGACACGGGAATATAGGCAAGAATTTCATTTACAATTTTTCTCTGCACGCTTTTGAGAAAATCATCTGGCACACAAAGTTCTCTAAAGTTTGAGTCCGATTTTGGAATTCTTACCCTGCGATAATGCTTTGTCACATTATTCGAGAGTGTATACAGCACCTTTGCGCTCACTCCAAGATCGCATGTCAAGGAGGAAAGCTCGGTGTATGTTATTGTATTCATGCGAAACCTTCCTCCTTTTTGAGTTTTTTTACGGAACAAAACAAGATGTATGCGTGAATGCATTCCGGTATTTTTAAGTCCATGCTAATGGACTTCTTTTTTTAATACCTGAATGCTGAGCGCTGAGCAAAGCGAATATTACCGCTTTATTATTTCCGTTCACGACTCGCAAACGGCGTCAAATATGCTTTTGACTGTTTCTAATGTTCCGCATTTATATAATATCACAAACAATGTCCCAAAAAAAGTACTTTGACAACATTTTTTAAAAAACCGCTCGCAAATGCGAGCGGTTTTTATTTGCAATTATTTTGAATAGTATTACTTTCCGAGAAGTTTCTCAAGTGCGCAGAGTTTAACACATGTGCAAAGCACATACATTCCCTCTTCGAGTTCGCTCGTAGGTGGGAACGAAGGTGCAATTCTAATATTTGTATCCTTCTCATCATTATGATACGGGAATGTAGCGCCCGCATCTGTAAGCACAACTCCTGCCTTTGCACAAAGGTCAACTATCTTTTTAGCGCATCCTTCAAGAACATCAAGGCTTATAAAATATCCGCCTTTAGGATTTGTCCAGGTGGCAACGCCAAGTCCCGAAAGTTTTTGGTCAAGCACTTTTTTACACACTTCAAATTTAGGTCTCAAAATATCAGCGTGCTTTTTCATATACTTCTTTATGCCGTCAGCATTTCCAAAATACTTAACATGGCGAAGCATATTCATTTTATCATGACCAATTGTCTGCATCTGCATAATTTTCTTTATATGGTCAATATTTTCTCTTGACGCACCAAGACACGAAACACCGGAACCCGGGTATGTTATCTTTGAAGTTGATGTGAATATATAAACAAGATTCGGGTTTC
>JAZSLO010000098.1:0-5253 GCA_045535415.1 Eubacteriales bacterium | reverse complement strand
AAAGCACTCTTTAAACGGAGATTGGAAACTGCATTTCTATGAACTTCATTCGGCAGATATAAATACCCCCGAAGAACTTCTTTCCAATAGTTCAGTAAAGACTATTGACGCCAAAGTTCCCGGAAACATTGAACTTGACCTTTCAAGAGCAGGTCTTCTTCCGGAGGATTTGTTTATGGGCGAAAACATGAGAAAGGTTCAGGATTTTGAATACTACGAATTCTGGTATGAAACAGATTTCGAAATTCCTTCTGACTTTGAAGGAAAACCAATATCCATAAACTTTGAGGGCGCTGACTGTATTTGCGAATACTTTGTAAATGGTGTTAAAGTCGGTGAATCAAAGAACGCTCTTATTCCCTATGAACTTGAACTTTCAGGAAAGGTAGAGCTTCAGAAGAAGAATAAACTCTTTGTGCACATAAGACCTGCACTCTGGGAAGAATACAACCACGAAATTGAATTTTTACAGCTTGCAAACGGCTACGGCGGAACAAAGTGCCATTCTTTGCATGTTCGAAAAGCACCCTCCGTATACGGCTGGGACATTATGGCAAGAGCGCTTCTTGGCGGTCTCTGGAAGGATGTTGACCTTGTTGCAAGAGGACCTGTTGAAATTCATCAGCTTGCATACCTTATTGAAAAATATCCCAACAGAATCAATTTTGAAATAGAAAGATATGACCTTAAGGTTTGCTACGATTTGAAGGTTGACCATGTCATAAAGAATATGACAATGAAAATTGTGGGAACCTGCAAGGACAAAACCTTCACAAAAGAAGTTCCCGTAATCTTCAATCACGGAAATACAATTTTTACAGTTGACGACCCATATCTCTGGTGGCCCTACGGCTATGGTGAGCCTAACATTTACGACACAACCGTTGAATTTATAGAAGACGGCAAAGTTGTGGCATCAGGCAAAATGAATGTAGGTTTCAGAACAGTCGAACTTCAAAGAACCGATATGACAGATGGTGTAAGCGGTTACTTCAGATTCCTTATCAACGACACACTTGTTGTCTGCAAGGGTTCAAACTGGGTGCCCATGGACGCTTTCCACTCAAGAGATAAGGAAAGATATGCAAAAGCACTCGAGCTTGTAAAGGATGTAGGATGTAATATCCTCAGATGCTGGGGCGGTAATGTTTACGAGCAGGACGAATTCTATGATTTCTGCGACAGAAACGGTATTATGATTTGGCAGGACTTCTGTATGGCGTGTCAGTCATATCCCCTTGAAGACGAATTTTTAAATATGATGTATAAGGAAGCGGAAGCTGTTATAAGAAGACTCAGAAACCACCCTGCAATTATCGTCTGGGGCGGTGACAACGAGGGTGACAGCAGTCTGTGGTATCCCGCAGGACTTAACCCTGCCGACAACTACATAACAAGAAAGCTTATCCCCAACGCTCTTCTCCGAAACGACAAACAGCGTCCGTACCTGCCAAGTTCTCCCTACTATTCCGAAAAGGTTGTAGCCGAGACAAAGAATGCAAACAATTTCCTTCCCGAAGCACATCCCTGGGGCTCAAGAGATTACTACAAGGCTGAATTCTATTCACAGAACAAGGCTCACTTTATAAGCGAAACAGGTTACCATGCGTGCACAAGCGTTGAATCCACAAAGAAGTTTATCGAAGAAGACTTCCTCTGGCCGCCTGAAAACAATCCTCAGTGGAATACCCACTCGACAGACTGGGCAGGAAGATCATACAGAACTGCTCTCATGGCAGACCAGATTGAACAGTTCTTTGGATACAGACCTGATAATCTTGACGATTTTGCAGTTGCATCCCAGATTTCTCAGGCTGAGGCTAAAAAGTACCTTATTGAAAGAGTAAGACTTGATAAGCCTAACAAGACAGGTATTATCTGGTGGAACCTTATTGACGGATGGCCGCAGTTCTCTGATGCTGTTGTTGACTACTACTATGACAAGAAGATTGCTTACGATTATATCAAGCGCTCACAGCAGCCTTTTGCACTTATGTGCTCTGAAATCAAGGACTGGAACATTTCTCTTGTTGCAGTAAATGATACACTCGAAGCAAAGAAGGGTACATATAAGGTTACAGATATGGATTCGGGCAAGGTTATGCTCGAGGGCTCATTCGATATAGGTCCTAATGCCAATGCAAAAATTCTTGATAAAATGAGAGTTATGTATTCCGAAAAGGGATGCTTCCTTATTGAATGGTGGATAGACGGCGAAAGATTCTATAACCATTATCTCTACGGCTTCCCGGCATTTGACTTTGAAAAGTACAAGGAATGGATGTCAAAGATTAAGTAAAATTTAATCGAAAAATTAAGCCTCCCGAAATTTCGGGAGGCTTTTTATATTAGATTTTTGTTCATTTTGCGTCGGCAGTCTTAAGCCTTGCCGCCGTTCCCGAACTTTTGCCATCAAGAAAAGTTCCGCTATCTTAATCACCAAAATCTATATAAAGTGTTTGCACTTTTCTGCAAAATGTAGTATAATACTCTCAGATGTTTTTCTCATGATTTGTGAGGTTATATAAATGAACAAGAAAAAAATTTACTATCAAATATTTAAATATGTAAAAGCTCTTGTGAGATTTTTTTACTCAAAAAGAGAGATTGTCGGAGATTTTCCCGACGAGCCTTGTGTTTTTGTCGGAAACCACTCGCAAATTCACGGTCCTATCGGGTGCGAACTCTTTTTCCCAGACTCCTGCTACACCTGGTGTGCAGGTCAGATGATGCACATAAAAGAAGTTCCCTCTTATACATATGAGGATTTCTGGTCGCAAAAACCAAAATGGCAAAGGCCCTTTTTCCGACTTGCATCTTATGTTATCGCACCGCTAAGTGCCGTTGTTTTCAGCAGTGCAAGAACAATCGGGGTATACAAGGATTCAAGAATTCTTGGCACATTTAAAAATTCTGTGTCCGCGCTTCAGAGCGGCAAAAGTCTTGTCATTTTCCCCGAACACGATGTGAGCTTCAACAACATTGTCTATGAGTTTCAGGACAAATTTATAGATATTGCAAAACTGTATCACAAGGTTTCGGGAAACAATCTTTTGTTTGTGCCGATATATGTCGCACCAAAACTTAAAAAAATATATATCGGAAAAGGCATCCGTTTTGATGCTGATGATGATATTGATTGTCAAAGACAAAAAATCAAAAAGTATCTTATGGACGAGATAACAAATATTGCCGTATCTCTTCCGGCACACACGGTAGTGCCTTACAGAAACATAAAGAAAAAAGATTATCCGCTTAATACACAAGGAGAAAATCAGTGAAAAAACCACAGGTAGACTACTCAAAATTTACTTTTTCAAAACTTCGCACCCCCGAATTTTCGCATCTTTTGCTTCTTCTGGGTTGGGTTGTATATTTCTTGCTGTATTTCCTGACGGAAAACCTGATTCCTCTCGAAAAATGCCACCCGATACACTCTGTTTTGGACGACATTATCCCGTTTTGCGAATGGTTTGTGATACCTTATGTGTTCTGGTATGCTCTTATTGTTATATCTCTCGGATATTTTGCTCTTTACAATGTAAAGTCATTCAAGAGACTTCAGGTTTACATAATGATAACACAGGCTGTCGCAATGGCGGTTTACATAATATATCCAAGTTGCCAGAATTTAAGACCCGAAGTGTTCCCGAGAGACAATTTTTTGACGGATGTTGTGGGATTTCTCTATGCCTTTGACACAAACACGGGCGTGTTCCCGTCGCTTCACTGCGCGTATTCTATCGGTATTGCTTCTGTATGGCTGAGGGAAAAGGGTGTGTCAATGTGGTGGAAAACTTTTGTAGTTGTGGCGGTTGTGCTCATTTGCCTTTCCACAATGTTTATAAAACAGCACTCGGCACTTGACTTTTTCGGTGCTATCCCTGTGTGTCTGCTTGCAGAATATCTTGTTTTCAAGAAGTTTTTCCCAAAGTCGAATTAGTTTTTAAAAAATAAATTTACAAGGTGGATTAAATATGAAAGAACAAAAAGCTGTCAGAAATCCTGCAATTGATATGATAAGATGCTTTGCACTTTTTTGCGTGGTATCGGTACACTTCTTTCTCAACAGCGGTTTTTACAGCCAGACTGTTTCGGGAAAAACAATGTATTTAATGATGCTTTTGCGTTCTTTCTTTATGATTTGCGTTCCTCTTTTTATCACTCTTACGGGTTATCTTGAATGTCACAAAAAAATATGTGCATCATATTACAAAAAAATTGTCCGTATTCTCGGAATATACATTCTTTGCTCCGTTGCGTGTGTTTTATATAAGGTTTTTGTTCTAAATGCCGACATTGGTGTTCTTTCCTTTTTTTCCGGATTTTTCTCCTATTCAAACGCCCCTTATTCGTGGTATGTTGAAATGTATATCGGGCTTTTTGTTATGGCTCCTTTTCTCAATGTGTTATACTCAAATCTTGCATCAAAAAAGCAAAAGCAACTGCTTTTGCTGACTTTGATTTTTGTCACATCTCTTCCCGCCATATTCAACATTTTTGAATTTAACATCAGTTGGTTTTTAAATCCGTCATCCTCCAGAAATTATGTGCAAATTCTTCCTGCATTCTGGACAAAAATGTATCCTCTTACATATTATTTTATGGGTTGCTACATAAGGGAGTATAAGCTTAATCTTAAAAAAAGATATATACTTCTTTTGTCGCTTGCATTGTTTTTTATAGGCGGAACTTTCAATTATTATCGCTCTGCCGGAAGCGTTTTTGTTCAGGGCGAATGGCAGGACTATAATGGTCCGGCACAGGTTGTTATGACATTTCTTGTGTTCTCGTTTTTTGCAAACTTGAAGTTTTCAAAATGCCCGTGTTTTGTTTCAAAATTTTTCAAAACAATCTCAGGGCTTTGCTTTGGCGCATACCTTACTTCGTGGATTTTTGACAGTTACTTTTACAATATTCTCAATTCAAAAATCACAACTGTCACAGAACGCTTTAAGTATTTTGCCTTAGTTGTGGCAGCGGTGTTTGTGTGTTCCATTTTGCTGTCGGGAATAATTGACCTTATATACCGTCTGATTGAATGGATTTGCAAAAAAATCTCAGGTTTTGTCATAAAACGCCCAAAAAACCAGCCCCAGGAAACTGTATCTGGTAAAACGCATGAAATCTTTTCAAAAACACCTTGAAAAATAAAGTTTTTCGTGGTACAATAATCTCGTCGGCAATCAGGACTTGCACCTGTGGCGGAACTTATGCAGCGAGCCTTGTAAGGCGAGTCGCAGGCAGACCTCT
>JAZSLO010000075.1:0-1527 GCA_045535415.1 Eubacteriales bacterium | reverse complement strand
TATTAACAACAGATAACCAAAGGGTGTTGTCTCACTAAGCGAAGACCAAAAGAAACAAAATAAATAATGATGGCTTGCATTGGTTTTTGAACTGCCCCAAATTGTGCGGACAGTACAAAAAAGCCCCCTATGGTAGGGAATATTAAATTTTAAGCGACATACTGACTTCGTTTTTCAAGCGGAGTCAGTTTTGTTTTCAACTGGATTCTATCGTTGTTGTAAAAGTGTATATATTCGCTTATGAGGATGCGAGCATCCTCATAAGTTTTCAACTTTGTTCTGTAAATACATTCTGTTTTGAGAATTGAGAAAAAGTTTTCAGCCATTGCATTGTCATATGGATTTCCACGTCTTGACATTGAGGGCGTTATGCCGTATGATTGAGTTAGCTTAAAATACGGATGAGATGTGTATTGAAAGCCTTGGTCACTGTGGAGCTGCAACTCTGCAGTGACCTTCTCTTTTCTCTTGGCTGCTCTGATTGTGCTCAATACAAGGTTGATGTTTTGTTCTGTTCCGGTTTTGTAAGCGACAATACTGTTGTCGTATAAATCTCTTATTACAGACAGATAAAGTGTTCCTTGCTGTGTCTTGATGTAAGATATATCCGTAACCCACTTCTGATTAGGTCTGTCTGCTTTGAAATCTCTGTTCAGAAGATTCGGATAGCGGTGAAGATAATCTCCGTAATTACGGTATTTCTTTCTTCTGATCACCGACAATAGGTTGTATTTCTGCATAACTCTCAATATTGTCTTTGGATTATGGTGTATTCCGTTCTTTTCAAGCCATATATGTACTCGACGATATCCATATGTTCTGCCACATTTATCCTGACATTCTTTTATCTTTCCAGCTAAGGGTAAATCCTTTGCAGGTATATCCATTCTTTTGACATAGTCATAGTAACCGCTTCTTGATACACCAAAGAATCGGCACATTTCGCTTATTGAATACTTATCTTTGTGTCGGTAGATAACCATAAACTTTACACTTGTTCTCACTTCCTTTCTGTGAGCGAGAGAAAATCCTGCAATAGTTCAACTTGCATTTCCAATGATTTTATCTTCGATTCTTTTCGGGCGATTTCGTACTGTAATTGAGTAAGTTTACTTAACTGCTGAATTGATGGCGGTAATTCATTGCCATCTTTTCTCGGTCTGCCTTTCCTTTTCAAGGATATTTCTACTGTATGTTTTCTTTGCTTTGTATTATATCTTGTGATGAAATTATGCACTTGTTTATATGTGAATCCAAGTTTTTCTCCGATAGCACGTAGTGTGTATCCTTGTGACTTTAATTCTATTATTTCTTTTTCATACTCTTGAATGTGTCTGTATTCTCTTGGCATGCAAAATCCCCCTATGGTAGTTTCTTTAATTCTACCATAGGGGGCTCTTTTTTTCATTGTCCGTTTTTTACGGACCTGTTCATTTGAGTAATCACTGCTTTTTTACTTTTATTCAGCGTATTTTTTCAGGTTTGCGAGGCCTGTTTTAATTGCCCACTCGTTGTCTTCAACACCCT
>JAZSLO010000023.1:0-5603 GCA_045535415.1 Eubacteriales bacterium | reverse complement strand
GCAAACCCCGTTTACGGAATGAAGTATCTTGTTGTCGGCGGCGGTGATACTGGATTTAAGGGCAAGCAGTGGGCAGTTGCAGACTCGCTTATGCTTTCTGAAGTATTAAAGCTTGTATATATCACAAAGCCCACAGTTCTTGTATCCGTGCAGGACAATCCTCTTATCACAGATTACATAGGATATGTTGATTTTGCATTCGGTTTTGGCGATGCAAGACCTATCATTTTCTCAAATCCCGCGTAAAGAATTTTTGGGAGGGATTTTATGAATACAAGTTATATTCCCGAAAAGACATTCAATAAATCAGTTTCTCAGGGAGAAGTGCTTGAAATTGACACAAAGGGACTTGATGTGCGTCTTTGTGCCCTGACAGGCGATGTTCTTGTAAAAGTTAAAAAGAATTCCGAGGACGCGGATGCTTTTGAACTCTCTGAGGGAAGAGAACTGTTCTTTTCAGGAAAGGTTTTTGTAAAAGCAAAAACACAGGCAAAAATTACGGGAATTATGTTCTCAAAACTTTAAAACTTTGAGAGTGCCGCCTCATTTTAAAGTGGGGCGGCATTTTTGAAACTATAAATGAAAGGAGAAAATTATGACCATAAATAAGTTTGGCAATTTTTCAAACTTTGGTAATATGAAAAAGGCCGTATATAAACTTCTTGACGAATACTCGGCAGGCGGCAGAGAAATTTCAGGAGTGTGTACCGACAAAACCGATACTGATTTACGCATTGTTCAGGCACTTAATTTTTCGGTTTCAAAAGCACTTGAAGATTTCCCTGTGCTTTGTGATACAAAAAGTTTGTTTTTTCCTGAAATTGAGTCTGAGCTTATTTGCTCAAGCCTCACTTTTAATACAAAGTCTCAGGAGAAGATGAATGTTCTGCTCAGAACAGGCACTTTTGCAATCGGTGCCAATGTATGCGGAAGCGGAAGTATTGAAATTGTTGGCGCACAGACCGGCAAAGTTATATGTCAAAAGTACTTTGAAACAAGGACTGAGAGTCAGTTTGAAAGTCTTTTTGTAACTGCTCACAGCGACGAGGATACAAGTGTGTGCATTTATATAAAATCCGACGGATTTTTGAAATGCTCGGCGCTTTATTCCTACTTTGGAAATGATATAACATCAGAGATTGAAAGCGCAGCTCCCGGCTATAATATGACTTTCTGCAAAGCACCCGAAAATTTAGGGAAAATCACAAAGGCGCTTTGCGGCGGAAAGCACATTCGTGAACACGAGTTTTTTGTGTCGGGCGGTTACATATATATAAATAGCAGAATAAGCGGATGTGTAGATGTCGAATATGAGATAAAATGCCCGCTTTTTGATGAGAACACACCCGATGACGAAACTGTTTATCTTGCGCCAAAGACATATGAGGCGGCGGTAGTTTTGTGTGCGATGGAACTTTGCCCGTCATATGATACAAATCTTTATAACAGGCTAAACTTCAAGTTCAACGACCTTGCTTTGAATATGTATGACAAGAAGGCGGATTTAAAGGTGAGAAACTCATTTTTCGGCACAGCACTTAAAAAACTTTCAGGAGGAAGAATTTGATGGGATATGTATTGCATGGTTTTCCTTCTCTTTCGGGAGGACAGATTAAATACGCATATTCAAATGATTTTTCCGGAGGCGTCAGATTTTCGGACATATACAGCGACAGCGAAAAAACAAACGCCTTAAATCTTGTGCCGTCAGCGTCAAAACTTTGTGTCAGGCCCTCAAAGAAAAGAATTTTTGACACGAATAATATAAAAGGCGAAGTTTACGGATACACAAAAAATCCGTTTTATAATGCTTGTATTGTCCATGCGGGCGCGAGCCTTTATGCAATTTCGGGAACAGACGAAAATGATATAAGAGAGCTTGTTTCCGATATGCCGTGTGTGAGAAGTATTATGGTAGAGTTTTTGTCAAAACTCTACATTTACAGTGACGGGCGTATATTCAGCGTTGACAGGAATCTTGAGGCAAAAGAGGAAATACCCTACACACCTCTTGCTTACACGGATGTGCGGTTGCTGGCTGACGATGAGACGATTCAGGAATGCAGAACCAATGAGCCTTTTAATATTCTCTCGCCGAGAATAAAGGTGTCATACGGATTAGTAAGCGGTGCACAAAGTATAAAGCTTCCGCTGTCGGCGGATACGGATAAGAAAATTGAACTTGAGCATTTTGGAAAACCGATGGATCAATCCAAATATACGGTAAAGCCTGACGGAACGATAGAATTTCCAAACAGGCTTTACTCAAACAAAGACGGGGATTTTTGCGTCACCTATTATTTCAAAAACTTTGAAAAAGCGGGATACAAAAATTTTATGAAGGATGCCCTTCTTTGTGAAAGCTACGGAGGAACTGCACTTACGGGAACAAGACTTATTCTTACGGGCAGTGCATCTTTCCCGGGTGAATACTATGTGGGCGAACTTCTTGATCCATTGAAAGTTTGTCAGGAAAATTATCAGACACTTGGTAATGCGGGAGAGCATGTGACAGGACTTATAAAGCAGTACGGACGGCTTATTGTTTTCACTCAGCGAAGCGTTTGCAGTATGACCTACGAATATACCGATTCCGATGTTTTGTTCAGAATGAAAGAACTCAATAACACTATCGGCTGCGATATGCCGGAAAGTATTGCACTTGTTGACAACAGAATTGTTTTCGGAAATTCTTCAAAAGGACTGTTTCTTATTGATTCCACGGAGGATTTCGGAGAGCAGAATATAAAACCCATTCATGCAAATATCTCGCGCGACGAAAAACTGGGACTTTTGAATCAAAATGCGGATGATTTGAAAAAAGCAGTGGCACTTGATTTTGATGAAAAGTATATGCTTGTGGTCGGAGATGTTTTGTATATCTGGGATTACGGCAAAACACCATTCTATGACAGCGGAAGTTATATTACCTCACAGAAAAGACTTTGCTGGTACATTTATGACGGAATGAAAGACTCGTATATCTTCCCGTGCCGGAGACAACTTTTGTGTATGAAACGTCAGGGCGAAGAAATAAACTTTTATGTTTTTGACGAAAATGACAAAAGTGAAAAAATTCAGTCTGTTTATGAGTCGCCGCTCTTTGATATGTCAAATCCCAGCCTTTATAAAATTCCGTCGGATATCATCCTTGATTTAAGGGGAGAAAAAGATACTGTCGTGACGGTGACGGTACTTTCTGACAAAAATCCTTATTATGAAATAAGCTTTTGCCCCGAAAAATTCGGACAAAACTCCAGAGGAGCTGTAATAAAACTTCCAAAAAAGCGTATGAAGGCTTTTTCGTTCAGGATAAGTGCTGTAGGATATTACTCTCTTTCGGGAGTTTCACTTAAGTATGTACTTGATACAAAAATGCAGTAAAGGAGATATAAACTATGGCAAAAAATATATGGGCATATGCTTATTTACCTGAAAACGAAAGATTGAAGCTTATAAAAGCGGGTAACAGCGATGTGTTCCAAAAAGAAATGCAAAGAACCGATTATCTTATAGAGCAATATAAAAATGCGGGGCTTGATACAAAAAACCTTGAAAACCAAAAGCAGGTTTATGCAAATGCGTATGCTTCTATTGAAGCTCCCGATACTCACAGCGAAAGCGGGAATATACAAGAAAGCAAGGATACTGACTCTATGAGACCGAGATTTGCAAGAATACCCACCGGCACAACCGAGGCGGATAAACTCAACAGAAAACACGCACAGTACGACATTGATTCCGCAGCACTTGTCAAGGGTGCGCAGAATTCCATCAAAGACTTAAAGGAGTTTTATGCAAACAACGGTTTTTCTGTGGATTCTGACGGATACCGAAAATCTCTTGAAGAAATTAAAAAGCATTATACCGATGAATTGTCTATGCTTTACGGTGTTGCGGCAAAGCAGGTCGGAAAAGCACAGAGAAATATGAAAGATGTTTTCTATGCTGAAAAAATGAAATAATATAAGTGTGCGGCGCCCGAAAGGGTGCCGCATATACATAATAAAAGAAAATTTCAAAAAACACTTGACAAAACTTTCAATGCGTGGTATTATATCAGGGACAAAGAAGCAGAGCAATCTCACCAGGCGCCGCTGTTTACAAGCGCAAGGTTAATACAAAGAGTCGGGGCGGCATCTTAAAAGGTGAAGTTTTGGGCTTTTGTATGGAGTATTGTTTTGCGAAGGTTTATCCTTCGTTTTTTTTGTTTTAATTTTTAAGATAGTAAATTCTGGAGGTGTTATTATCGCAACCAAAGAACTTTCCATCAATGAGGAAATAAGAGCCAAAGAAATAAGAGTAATCGATGATAGCGGTGAACAGCTTGGCGTAATGTCAGTATCAAGCGCACTTGAGATTGCTTATGACAAAGGTCTTGATCTTGTTGAAATCTCGCCGAACTCAACTCCCCCCGTATGCAGAATACTTGACTACGGAAAGTATAAGTTCGACAGAGAAAAAAAGGAAAAAGAGCAGAGAAAGAAACAGCAGACTATTGATATAAAGGAAATTCAACTTTCCTGCCGTATCGACACACATGACTTTGAAACAAAATTAAAGCATGCAAGACGCTTTCTTGACGACGGTGCAAAGGTTAAGGTTTGCATCAAGTTTAAAGGAAGAGAAATGAGTCATACATCAATAGGACTTGAAGTTATAACAAAGTTTGGTGATGCGCTCACAGACATAGGTGTTATCGAAAAGAAACCTGTGCTTGACGGACGCCAGATGATAATGTTTGTAAATTCAAAGCTCAATACTCCGCAGAATTCATCTAAAAAGTAAAACAAAAAGGCGAAACCAATTAAAGCAAATAAAATTGCAATTTTATATTGAAAGGAAGTTATTACAGTGGGAAAGCAGAAGTCACATAAGGCAACCGCAAAGCGCTTTGGAGTTACAAAGAGCGGCAAGGTAAAGTACAACCGTTCATACAGACGCCATAAGCTCGGCATCAAGACACCTAAGAGAAAGCGTCAGCTCAGAGGCGGCGGAATTCTCAACGAAACATTTGCAGCAACAGTAAAGAAGCTTATACCTTACGCATAAGCGACTACTTTGAGCAAAACAAAAAAACAGAAATTGTGCGAAAAGAGTTTTTCGCTTATAACGAAAGGAAAGTGATATAAATGGCAAGAGTTAAGGGCGCGCTCATGACAAGAAAGAGACGCAATAAAGTATTAAAGGCTGCCAAGGGTTACTGGGGAGCAAAGAGCAAGCACTTCAAGATGGCAAAGCAGGCTGTAATGAAGAGCGGCAACTACGCATTCGTAGGAAGAAAGCAGAAGAAGAGAGAATTCAGAAAGCTCTGGATCACAAGAATCTCTGCACAGGCAAAGGTTAACGGCATGAACTATTCAACATTCATGAACGGACATAAAAAAGCAGGCGTTACACTCAACAGAAAGATGCTTGCAGAAATCGCAGTAAGCGACAAAGAGGGATTTGCAAAGCTCGTTGAAGCAGCAAAGGCAGCTCTCTAATTTTAGAAAAGTAAAAGCCGACGGATATATTCCGTCGTCTTTGCGATTTTTTTCTTCCTATTATATATTATATATAATTGGCGAAAAAAAGATAAAAAAGACGAATTTTGAAAAATA
>JAZSLO010000138.1:0-1594 GCA_045535415.1 Eubacteriales bacterium | reverse complement strand
GTCGTTGGGTTCAAGTAGGAAAGAGAAGCATAATGGTGCAACAATTTTGCACCCCAACACAAAAGTCCTTGATTTTCAAGGGCTTTTCGTGTCTTTAGGGGTAAAAAACAACCCTCTTTCACCATTGCACCTTTTTCCCGATCTTATGTGCTCGAACCTGTGACATATCAACGCACCGTGGATTTTCCTTTTCTAATTGGTATGTGTACAAAGACCTTTATCCATGATATAATATACTCACGGTACCGATACATAAATAAAGGAGAAAAGTTATGTCTGTTGGTCAGATCATAAAATTTTACAGAAAAGAAAAAGGCTTTACGCAAAGTGAACTGGCGGAAATTATTGGTGTGAGTATTCAAGCTATTTCAAAATGGGAAACCGATGCGGGGATGCCTGACATTTCTCAAATTGTACCTCTTGCAAAAGCGCTAAATGTTTCTACCGATACAATTCTAGGATTTAGCAATGATGCAGAGCTTGAAGATATTATTTCTCTGCGTGAAACAATTGGACATCATCCGGTAGATTTTTCGCTTAAAGAAGCTGAACGTATTTATAATTTGGCACATCCATTTTTCGAAAAGCATCCAACAAATTCAGAAGTAGCGTTTTGGTGTCTTGAAAGTTTGTCTGTTTTGTTGGCGCAGAGAACTAATTCTAACAATAGATATGAATTGTTGAAGGAATGCATACGTTATGAGAACTGCATCTTTCGCTATGAAACGAACGCAGATATGATGTTTAAGAGTTATTACGTATTGTCAAGGTGTTACAAAGCACTTGGTGAGCAGGGGCGCGCAGATGAGATTATGGCGCGTATCCCTTCTACATTTGGGGATCGTGCTTATTGGGAGGCTGAATTTGCGTATGCCGAAAAAAATATGGATTTGGCAATAGAAAAATGTAAATTGAGTTTTCATGATAAAGCACGTTATATTTCAAGATGTATTCGCCTTGTTAGAAGAATTAGCGTTGAAGTAGAGGGGAAAGACGGAATACAAAAACAACTTGATTTGAATGAATATATGCTTACGATGATAAATGCTTTTTTGTCAGGAGGGGAATATTTGCCGCACAGAATGATATATCAAAAAATGTCGTTGTTGTCGGGAATGGTTAAGCAGTATGTGGATTTGGGAATGCTAAACCGTGCTATCGAGTGTATGCAAGAGTTGATTGAGGCGCGGGATATGTATTTGGATTTTGTTAAGTGCCCAGAAGAGAAACATTGTCTTATGTTTTTAGAAGGGGATGACGATGGCATTTGGCATATAACGCCGGAAAAGATCAAGGGATATGTTGAAAGTGCATGGGAGAAACTTTCAAAATCGGATGAAACTTCAAACTCAGAGATATTACGGGAATTAGAGTTGAAAATTTAGAGTTGCATTTTTGTACTATGAACCCAAAAACAGAAGCACCGCAATCGCGGTGCTTCTGTTTTTGCCTTTTCCCCCGTTGTCCTTGGCACCAACTTCCCCCGAGGAGCGGAGGGGCAAGGTTTGCCTTGCAACCCTTGTTAGCTCACGAAGTGAGCGGTGTCGTTGGTTTCAAGTTGAGAAGAGAAGCATAAAGGGGCAACAATTTTGCA
>JAZSLO010000199.1:0-13032 GCA_045535415.1 Eubacteriales bacterium | reverse complement strand
ATATACTATGTGGAATTTGCCTTTGCCAAAGTTCTTTAATAACAATCCCATTGAAATTACGCTTGTGCAGATGCTTCTTGCAATAATTGTAAGTCGGAGGCCAAGCGGTCTTAGGAAGACAAAATTTGTATTCAACTCCTTGGCTCACAGAACGACATGGCTACGATCCGACTTATATACTATGTGGAATTTGCCTTTGCCAAAGTTCTTTAATAACAATCCCATTGAAATTACGCTTGTGCAGATGCTTCTTGCAATAATTGTTATGATTGTAAACTCGGGATATTTTGTGTCGGGGACAAAAGCGATAATAAATAAAAGTCCCAATATGGACACTTTAGTTTCTCTTGGTTCTTTTGCATCGTTTGTATACAGTACATTCGTGCTTTTCAAAATGACTCATCTTTTAAGTCTTGGCGATATGCATGCAGCGACTCATTTATCTCACGATTTGTATTTTGAATCAAGCGCAATGATTCTTGCATTTATAAATATCGGAAAAACACTTGAAAGCATTTCAAAAGGCAAGACAACAAACGCTTTAAAATCTCTTATAAAACTTCAACCAAAAAACGCAAATGTTATTGTTGACGGAAAAGAAATTACAATCCCTGCAAAAGATGTAAAAATAAATGATGTTCTCATTGTAAGACCGGGGGAAAGTATTCCTGTTGATGCGATTGTAATTGATGGCGGAGGTGCAGTTGACGAATCGAGCCTTACGGGCGAGAGCATACCGGTTGATAAGTCAAAAAATGATGAAGTTTTCGCTGCTACAGTCAATTTGTCCGGATTTATCAAATGTAAAGCAGTCAAAGTCGGCGAGGATACTACCATTTCGCAGATTATTAAAATGGTTAGTGAGGCATCTTCGGGAAAAGCGCCGATTTCAAAAATTGCAGATAAAGTTTCAGGAGTTTTTGTTCCTGTTGTTATGGCAATTTCACTTTTGACTTTGGTTGTATGGCTTTTACTTGGGGAATCTTTTGGATTTGCAATTGCCAGAGCAATTTCTGTTCTTGTTATAAGTTGTCCGTGTGCTCTTGGACTTGCAACTCCTGTTGCAATAATGGTCGGAAATGGTGTTGGCGCAAGAAACGGAATTCTTTTTAAAACGGCTGTTTCACTTGAAAATACAGGCAAAATCAAAAATGTTGTATTTGATAAAACAGGAACGCTTACAACCGGAAAACCTACAGTTACAGATGTTATTCCATGTGGTGATTACAGCGAAATCCGACTTTTGGAAATTGCAAAGGCACTTGAAAACAAAAGTGAGCATCCGCTTGCAAAAGCAATATGCGGTTTTGCAAATCAAAAGGGGATAGGCGATTTTGAAACAAGTGACTTTGAGGCGCTTTCAGGTTTTGGAGTTAAGGCGCTTATAAACGGCAAAGAAATACTTGGCGGAAATTTAAAACTTATCAAATCTAAATTTAATGTTGACGAAAGTTTTATTGATGTTGCAAATAGTTTATCAAAAGCGGGGAAAACACCAATGTTTTTCTCATATGACAATGAGCTTTGCGGAATAATTGCAGTTGCCGATGAAATAAAGATTGATGCAAAAGATTCAATTGATGCACTTAAAAATATGGGCATAAAAACTGTAATGCTGACAGGAGATAATAAGAACACCGCAGAATTTGTTGCAAAAACGCTTGGTATTGATAAAGTTGTCTCAGACCTTTTGCCAAAGGATAAGGAAGAAAATATAAAACTTCTTCAAAGGGAAGGCCTTTGCTGTATGGTGGGTGACGGCATAAATGATGCAGTTGCGCTGACAAGAGCAGATATTGGAATTGCAGTTGGCACGGGTACGGATGTTGCGGTTGACAGTGCTGATGTAGTTGTAGTAAACAGCAATATAACTGATGTTGTAAATGCAATTAAAATCAGCAAAGCAACATTGAAAAATATTCATCAGAATTTATTCTGGGCATTTTTCTACAATTCAATCGGAATTCCCGTTGCGGCAGGACTATTTACAAAATTCGGCATTGTTTTAAGCCCGATGCTTGGAGCATTTGCAATGAGTCTTTCAAGCGTGTTTGTTGTATGTAATGCTTTAAGATTAAATACTATCAAAATAGGTAAAACACAAAATATAAAGGAGAAAAGAAAAATGGAACTTGTAATAACAGTTGAAGGTATGATGTGTCCGCATTGCGAGGCAAATGTCAAAAAGAATCTCGAAGAAATTGCTGGAGTTGAAAATGTAGTAGCTGACCATACTGCAAAAAAGGTAACAATTAAACTTTCAAAAGAGGTTGACAGACAGATTTTTGTTGATAAAATCAATTCTCTTGGTTATAAGGCACAGTAATTTAATTTGAAATATAAAAAACGGCACGAGAGTGCCGTTTTTTTGCGTTTTTTAACCTTCTGGCAGGTCAATGTACCTTGATGCTGCAAAACCGAGGATTCCGCCATATTCGACCACATACCAAAGTCCCGTATTGCAGTATACATTTATTCTTTGACCGTTTGGTACTTGTGCTATTACATTTGCATTTAAATCAGGTCTTTCGCGAATATTCAGCCTTCCGCCCTCGGTTATAACAATACCCTCTCTTACACCGTCATATTGACTTGGTTCTACAAATGGAACACCAAGAAATTCAGCAACGCCCTGAGATAAATTTCTTGCAATAGGCTCAATGTTATTCTTTATCCACTCTGCATCCTGCGGATTGTCATGGTATGCTATTTCAACGAGTACCGACGGGGCTCTTGTTCTTACAACCTCGCCGATATTGGTAGTGGGCATAATTTTAACAAGCGACGGATTTGGATAAACGCTTTGAAAATTGTCTGCAAGTACCGTTGCGGCGCGGCGACCCTGTGTGCTTCGCGGATAAAAGTAAAAATCACTGCCCTGAAGCTGACCGGCTAATGATTCAGGAGATGCATTTGAGTGAAGTGCAAGATGCAAATCATATACTCCCATATTTGATTGTGCAATTGATTGCGCGGCAGACCCGTTCGGGTTGTTTCTTGTAAAAGATATTCCCGATGCCGTAAGATAAGGCTCCATTGCGTCTGCGACAAGGTTCATATAGTCTCTCTCAGAACCAGAGCCGTCATAGTATAAATTAAAATCCTGAGTTGACGGACTTAAAAAGATTGATGCCATAAAATCCCTCCGAAATTGTTTTAATATATACTATTCTGAATTTTTGTGCTTTGACACAGCTTTTGAATGTAATATATATTTTTTTAACTCAATATATTTAATTATAAAAATTTAGAGGGTGAAAAAATGATAGGCAAGGTGTTTTCATATATTGTAGTTATCAGTATTGCTTTTAGTGTCTTGACTGGAAATTTTGAGAGTGTTTCAATGGCACTTGTTAATGGAGCGCAGGATGGCGTAAATTTAAGTATTGCACTTATGGGTACAATGTGTATCTGGAGCGGTATAATGCGTGTTTTTGATGCCTGTGGGCTAACAGGGAAGATGTCAAAACTTATACGACCTCTTCTGCTTTATGTTTATTCAAAAGAAACTGTAAATTCAAAGGCAGGGGAGTGTATTTGCTCAAGTATAGCCGCAAATTTTCTCGGTCTTGGAAATGCTGCCCTCCCGCTTGGAATAAGAGCGGTTAAAGAGATAAAAGAAAACGGCTCTAAAGACGCCAAATTTGATATTATAAATTTTTGTATTTTAAATACAGTACCTTTTCAGCTTTTGCCCACAACACTCATTGCACTTTTAACAAAGTATGATAGTAAAAATCCATATGATATTTTGCTTCCTATATGGATTTGCTCTTTCTTTACAATAATTTTTGCAGTAGTTGTCTGTAAAGTAATGTCAAAAGTCTGGAGAGCAAAATATGATAGTTGAAATAATAGGGAAGTGTGTAGTGCCGATTGTTCTTTTAGTATTTTCTCTGATTATTATTTTTTCAAAAAAGGATTTGTCATCGGAGTTTTTAAAAGGCGCTAAAGACGGGTTTGAAACCAGCGTTTCTCTCATTCCAACACTTGTTATTTTAGTTTGTGCTGTAAGAGTTTTGTCCCAAAGCCATGCACTTGATACAATTTTAAATCTTGTATCTCCTTTGTGTAATAAATTAAGTTTGCCGACTGAAATGCTTTCGCTTTTGTTTATCCGTCCGTTTTCGGGAAGCGGAACTTTGGCAATGGCAGACGATATGTTTTCAAAAATCGGACCTGACAGTTTTGCCGCAAAAAGCTCATCAATTCTCATGGGTTCATCGGATACAATAATTTATACTCTGTCTTTGTATTTTGGTGCTGCAAAAATAAAAAAGACAGGGTATGCTGTCCCTGTCTCTTTTGTAATTTTGATTTTTTGTGCCTTTATGTCCACATTTCTGGCAAGAATTTTTTTCACTTAAAATCAGTCTGTGTTAGTAACAAGATTGTGCGCCCAAACACCTTTTTTAACGAGTATTGAACCTATAATTGCCTTGAAAACTTCAATTGCAAGGCTGAGTGCGTAAACAGTTACAATTGAAAGACTTGTGAATTTTGCCAGAATAAATGTAAAGGTTACGCAAATGCAAAGCATATATACGCTGTCAAACAGGAATGTAATAAGCGTTTTTCCTCCGCACCTGAGTGTAAAATAGCATGAATTTATAATTGAATTTAACGGCATATAGATACCTTGGCAAATTATAAAGTAAGTTGCAAGTTGCTTTGCAATGTCAACTGCATTGTAAATGCGCGGATAATAGGGCGATGTCAGTACCATTATAATTCCAACACCTACACTTACTATAAATGAAAAACCAATAAGTTTTGTGTCTGTTTCTTTTGCCTCTTTTATTTTGCCTGCACCTAAAAGTCCGCCGACGATTATTGATATTGAATCTCCGAATGCGTGCAGGGAAATTATAAATACATTTGTAATAGTTGAGCAGATATTTGCCGCAGCAACAACCGCAAGTCCGCGAAGGGAATAGCACTGAGTCAGAAGAGTCATACCGAGTGCCCAGAGACCTTCGTTTAAGAGTAGTGGAATGGCTTTGGGAAGTACTCTCTTAACAATATCAAGCGGAACCCGAAAGTTCTTGTATACACCGATAATGTATGGGTTTTCTTTACACTTTATATGAGTAAAAGCAATAACAATAATTGCTTCAACATACCTTGAAACAATTGTGGCTATAGCTGCACCCTCAACACCAAGACGGGGAAAACCAAGTTTTCCAAAAATAAGAATGTAGTTTAGTGAAAGATTGACAAAAACTGCAATTATGCCTGAAATAAGCGGTATCATCGGCTTTTGCGTTTCACGCAGTGTTCCCGAATAAACCATTGTAACTGCAAAGGGAATAAGACCAAGTATTATAATCTTAAGATATTTATGCGCTTCTTTTGTAGCAAGTAAAATATCAACTCCGTCATCTGCATCGTGCATAAACGAATTTATGAGAAAATCTGAACAGGTCAAAAAGAGAGTTATGCAGAGTAAAGTTATAATCAGCACAAAAATAAGTTTTAGCCTGAAAGTGTTTTTTATGCCTTTTATGTCGCCTTTGCCGAAAAACTGTGCCGTAAAAATACCGACACCGGCAGTCGCACCGAATACGCAAAGGTTGAACACAAAAATTATCTGATTGACAATTGCAACGGCGGTCATTTGCTCTGTACCGATTCTACCAACCATTATGTTGTCAACCATACTCACAAAATTTGTAATGCCTTGCTGTATCATAATGGGAACCGCAAGTGCTAAAACTTTTTTGTAAAAAGCTTTGTCGCCAATGAATTTTGATAAAAACATAGTTGTTCCTCTTGAATATAATGTGACTTAATTGTTAGTTTTTGCAAAAGAAAAGAACCTCGATGCGCGAAATGCGTCGAGGTTCTAATTGGTCTGAGTGGCGGGACTTGAACCCACGGCCTCTACCACCCCAAGGTAGCGCTCTACCACCTGAGCCACACCCAGAAATCGTTGCTCTTTTTTCGCAACGAATGAAGTATACCATATTTTACTCTTGTTGTCAAGAGAGTTTTGATAAAAAAACCACGATTTTTAAAGTTTTTTTATCTCTTTAGTGCTTTTCTGCAAAATATCCTTCAAGGTTGAGATTCCATATTCCGTCACACTGCTTAAAACCAAGTGCTTTTGCAAGTCTTCCTTCACATCCTGTGTATTCAACATTCTTTACACCTTCAAGGTCAATGTAGTTGAGAACTGCTTTTCCCATAATGAATCTGTCAACATCGTCCTCTTTTTCGGGGTAAAGGCTCATAAGAAAAATGGTTGCATTTTCGCCCTCAATTTTGCCGTATCCTGCACCGATAAATGCGCCGTCTCTCATAGCGCCGACAACAAAGCAGTCATTTTCGGGAATAATGCCAAAAGGTTTTAAATATTCTTCTCTTTCGTATGAAGTATAAACTGGTCTTATTTCAAGCATTTATTTCACCTCATAAATTTTTGAGATAGCTTATCTCATTGTGGTTCATATATTTCCATTTTCCCGGAGTAAGCATACCGATTGTAATGTCACCGACTGACACTCTTTTAAGTCTTGTGATTAAAATTTCAGCCTGCTCGCACATCTTTCTTATCTGTCTGTTTCTGCCCTCTGAAAGAATAAAACGCAAGATTGTATGTCCTTCTTTTCTCTCAATAATGGAAACCTTGACGGGTTTTATCTTGTATCCGTCAATAACCATTGGTGAGTTGAGAAGTTCTAATTTTTCAGGAGAAATTTCACCTTTTATTTTTACATGATAAATCTTGTCAACATGGTGCTTTGGATGCATAAGCTTGTTTGCAACCTCACCGTCATTTGTAAGGATAAGAAGTCCTTCCGAGTCCATATCAAGTCGTCCGCAAGGGTAGACTCTTTCTGGAATATCTTTCAAAAGCTCGGGAAGACATTTTCTGCCTTCTTCATCATTCATTGTAGTAACATAACCTCTGGGCTTGTAAAGAATGACATATTGCTTTTTTTCACTGCCCGAAAGTGGTTTTCCTTTATAAGCCACTTTGTCTTTTGCAGGGTCAATTTTCTGACCGATTTCAGCTTTCTGACCGTTGACTGTAAAGTGACCAAGTGCTATTTCTTTTTCTGCGGCTCTTCTTGACATAACACCGCAGTCGGAGATGTATTTTTGTATTCTCATTTCCATAATTTTCACCAATACCTAAAAGTACACACCTTTCCTTGAAAAATCGGAAAGGTGTGAAACTTTTTAAAATCTTAAATTAAAGACAGTCTTTTCTTGAAAGATTGATTCTGCCCTTGTCGTCGATTTCGATAACCTTAACCTTTACCATATCGCCGATTGAAACTACATCTTCAACCTTTTCAACTCTCTTTGTATCGAGCTTTGAAATGTGAACAAGACCTTCTTTTCCGGGAGCAATTTCAACAAATGCACCGAATGCCATAATTCTTGTTACTTTTCCGAGGAATTCTGCGCCAACTTCGGGGTCAAACGCAATAGCTTCGATTATTGACTTTGCCTTAAGACCTGCATTTTTGTCAACTGCAGCAATGAATACTGTTCCGTCGTCTTCAATGTCAATCTTAGCGCCTGTATCAGCAACGATTCCCTGAATAACCTTTCCCCCTGAACCGATAACTTCACGAATCTTGTCAGGGTGAATCTTTATTGTAATCATCTTGGGAGCGTAGTCGGAAACATCTGATCTTGGCTCAGCAAATGCCTTAAGCATTACTTCGTCAAGGATGTATTCACGGCCCTTCTTTGTCTGAGCAAAGGCAGCCTTTATGATTTCGGGTGTAAGACCGTCAATCTTAAGGTCCATCTGGATTGCTGTGATACCTTTCTTAGTACCAGCAACCTTGAAGTCCATATCGCCAAAGAAGTCTTCGAGTCCCTGAATGTCAATCATTGTCATCCATCTTTCGCCCTCTGTGATAAGACCGCAGGAGATACCTGCAACAGGGGCCTTAATCGGAACACCTGCGTCCATAAGTGCAAGAGTTGATGCACAGATTGAACCCTGAGATGTTGAACCATTGGAAGAAACAACCTCGGATACAAGTCTTATGGAGTAGGGGAATTCTTCAACTGAAGGAATAACGGGAACAAGAGCTCTTTCTGCGAGTGCACCGTGACCAACTTCGCGTCTTCCGGGACCTCTTGAAGGCTTTGTTTCGCCAACAGAGTAGGAAGGCATATTGTAGTGGTGCATATATCTCTTTGTTTCTTCGTTATCAATACCGTCAAGAATCTGCTGTTCTGCAACAAGACCGAGAGTTGCAACAGTAACAACCTGTGTCTGTCCTCTTGTGAACATTGCAGAACCGTGAGTTCTGTTGAAAAGACCAACTTCTGATGCAAGGGGACGAATCTGGTCGAGAGTTCTTCCGTCAACACGCTTGCCCTCGTCAAGAAGCCATCTTCTTACAACAAACTTCTGGAGCTTGTAAAGACATTCAGCTACTTGCGCCTTTCTGTCTTCTTCAGGGAACTTTTCATCGATAAATGCATTAACTTCGTCGTAAACAACATTAAGTCTTTCTTCTCTGATGTTCTTGTCATCAGTATCAAGAGCATACTTTACCTTGTCAATTGCAAATTCGGAAATCATATCGAAAAGGTCGTGGTCAACATCGCATGAAGGATATTCAAACTTAGCCTTTCCAACCTCAGCCTTTACGTGCTCGATAAACTTAACCATTTCAACGTTAACTTCGTGCGCCTTCATAATAGCGTCGAACATTACGTCGTCTTCAACTTCTTTTGCACCTGCTTCAATCATTACAACTTTCTTTTCAGAACTTGCAACTGTAAGCTCAAGTGTGCTCTTTTCACGCTGCTCTGCTGTGGGGTTGATAACAACTTCACCATCAACAAGACCAACAAATACGCTTGATACAGGTCCGTTCCACGGAATATCGGAAATGGAAAGTGCAATAGATGCACCGATAAGACCTGTAACTTCGGGTGAGCAGTCAGGGTCAACTGACATTACAAGAAGATTGAGTGTTACGTCGTTTCTCAAATCCTTGGGGAAGAGAGGACGGATAGGTCTGTCAATAACTCTGGATGTGAGTATTGCCTTGTCGGAAGGCTTGCCTTCTCTTTTAAGGAAGCTTCCGGGGATTTTGCCCACAGAATAAAGTCTTTCTTCAAAGTCAACAGAGAGTGGCAAAAAGTCAATGCCTTCTCTGGGGGATGCACTTGCTGTTGCAGTTGCAAGAATGGCAGTATCACCGTATCTTATAAGGCAAGAGCCGTTTGCAAGCTGCGCGATTTTACCTGTTTCAACAGAAAGCTTTCTTCCTGCGAGTGTGGTAGAAAATACCTTGTAGTTTTCAAACATTTTAAATTCCTCCGTTTTGTTTTGTTTGTCCTGAAGGATTTTGTGTAAATTTTGCACTTAAATTCACATAGGAAATAAATCCGAAAGTATGCAAATTTAAATGCTAAAGATACAAAAAATCGTCAGGAACAAAAGTGTTTTCATAGTAATTTGGGGCGAATAAGCTTTTTAGCAAATCCGCCCCGATAAAGTTTTTCTTACTTTCTCAAACCAAGTTTTTCAACGATAGCACGGTAGCGCTCAATGTCAACCTTAGTAAGATAGTTGAGAAGGTTTCTTCTGTGACCTACCATCTTGAGAAGACCTCTTCTTGAGTGATGGTCGTTGTGGTTAGCCTTGAGGTGTTCGTTAAGAGTGTTGATTCTGTATGTGAGAATCGCAATCTGAACTTCAGGAGAACCTGTGTCGCCCTCGTGTGTCTTGTACTGGTCGATGATTTCCTGCTTCTTTTCCTTTGTAATCATTGTGTTTTCCACCTTTCATATTTTTTTAATGCAATAAACCTCAAAACAAAGAGAAGGGCTGGTGAATACCTCTTAACCGATTGAATCGGTAAGGAAAAATCCCAACACATAGCTTCGGGCAATTACATTTACTGCAGTATTTTACCACAAAAGTATAGGTTTGTAAAGCGTTTTACAAAAATTAAAGTAAATATTTTGTAAACAAATCAATAGTTGATTTTCTTTTTCTTCATACGGCGCAAAATTGTCAGAACTATAAGCACACTCAGTGCAAGTGAAAGAATAATTGCAACAATAACAAGTTCACTTATGTCAAGATTGCTTCTTACTTCAATCCAGCTTGAGTCGTAAAGAGAACTTATGTCATCGGGAAGTGCAATATAACTTTCTGCGTTTTCAAGCTGCTCAGGTGTTACGGCAATGCGCTCATCGGTTTCAATAAACTCGGAAACTTTCGTGTGAGGCGAGAAATAGCAAATGTATTCACAGTTTGCAACTGCAATCTCTGTTTCACAAAGAAAGTTTATAAATGCTTCTGCCGCCTCTTTGTTCCTTGACCCTTTAGGAATGCATATAGAGTCAATAAAGATATTGAAGCCCTCTTCTGGATAGTAGAAACCAAGTTCAACACCCGAAGCCTTGGCGTCATCAATCATAGTAAGACAGTCGCCGGCATAGTAGGGGGCAACATAGGCGGATTCACTTTCCATTTTGTTGAAAACCTGGTCCATAACATATGCCTGATTTACTTTCTGCTGCTGTTTTAAAAGTTCTGTCGCCTCGGCAATTTCTCTCTCGTTTGTAGAGTTAAGACTGTAACCGAGTTTCTTCAGAGCAACACCAAAAGCATCTCTTGAATTTGAGAACATAAGGATTGCGCCCGAGTACTTTTCGTTCCAAAGTAAATCCCATGAGCCGATGTCTTCTTCATCAACATATGTTTTGTTGTAAACAACACCGACAGTACCCCATGTGTAAGGAACAGAGTATTCGCCCGTCGGGTCAAAATCCGTGATTCTGTACTGGTCATCAATAAATGAAATGTTTGGAATGTTGTCGTAGTTTATCTTTTCAAGCATATTTTCATTTATCATTCTTGCAATCATATAGTCGGAGGGAATGATAATGTCATATCTTGAATTACTGGAAGAAAGTTTAGCATAAAGGTCTTCGTTTGTTTCGTAAGTGGTGTAAGTTACCTTGATGCCTGAAATTTCTTCAAATTCCGCAATTACATCAAGTGTTCCTTCGCCGCCGTCGGAAATGTATTCACCCCAGTTGTAAACATTAAGAGTGATATCCTGACCTTTGAATTTTTCATAGTATTCTGGGTTTTCTACCTCAACACTTGCAAAAGCACAAATTGAAAGGCTTAATAAAAGGAGTAAATTGCAAACTAATTTTTTCATAGTTTTACCTCCTTTTTGCCGGAAAATGCAGAGGCTCTTCTTGCTTCTTCCTTTTCCTTTTTAGCACCGATTATATTTACAACAATGAGGATTGTGAGAACTACAACAAAGAGAATTGTTGAAAGCGCATTGATTTCGGGGCTTATTCTCTTTTTTGTCATTGAGTAAATAGTAATGGGCAGTGTCTGTGATTCGGGACCTGAGGTAAAGTAACTTATAACAAAATCGTCAATGGAGTATGTAAGAGCCATAAGAGCACCAGTTACAACACCAGGCATAATTTCAGGAAGAACAACTTTGAAAAAAGCCTGTCTTCTGTTACAGCCAAGGTCCATTGCCGCCTCGTATAAATTTACATTCATTTGACGAAGTTTGGGCAAAACACTTAAAACAACTGTCGGTACACAGAAAGTTATGTGCGCGAGTATAAGCGTAAGATAGCCAGGAGTAAGTCTGAAGAATGTAAATAAAAGCATAAGGGAAATACCCGTTACAATTTCGGGATTGAGGTTTTGAAGATATGTCGCATTGCGGAGAGTATTTTTGGTGAATTTTTTCATGTTGTGCATACCAAAAGCTGCCGCAGTGCCAAGAACTGTTGCAACAAGCGATGCAATAACACCGATAATAAGAGTGTTTGCAAGACTTGTCATAATAAGTTCGTTGTGGAAAAGGTCAACATACCATTTGAATGAAAAACCCTGCCACATACTTGTCTTTGACTCGTTGAAGGAGTAAATGATAAGAGTAAAAATCGGAATGTAGAGAAATGCGAAAACAAGTCCCACATAGAATTTTGATAAAAACTTTTTCATACCATCGAATCCTCCATTCCGTCGTTGTCAAACGAGTTGAATATGCCCATACTGATAAATACGACAATAATGAGCATAAGGGAGGTTGCAGCGCCATAATTCAGGTTGTACTCGTTTCCGAGGAACTGCTGCTGAATAAGGTCGCCTATAAGGAAACAGTTGCTTCCGCCAAGAAGTCCCGATATTACAAAGGTAGAAACGGCGGGAACAAATGTCATTGTAATACCAGTGAGAATTCCGGGGAAACTCAAAGGAAGAACAATCTTGAATATAACCTTCATAGGATTGCAGCCAAGGTCCTGCGCCGCTTCAATAACGCTTTTGTCAATTTTGGTCATTATTGAGTAAAGAGGTGTAATCATAAAGGGAAGGTAGTTGTATACCATACCTAAAATTACAGCACCTCTGTTGTTCATAAGCTGAACGCGGTTAAATCCGAGGTTTTGCAAAAATGTGTTTATGATACCTGAGTTGTCAAGTATTGTCATCCACGCATAAGTTCTGAGAAGAAAGTTCATCCACATAGGGAGCATTACAAGAAGTAGTAAAAATCTCTGTGTAAGTTTTGAACATCTTGACATAGTAAATGCTAAAGGATAAGCAATTATTAAACATATAACCGTTGAAATTACCGCAAGGTAAACCGAGCGTATAAGAACAGGCAGGTATTTACTTGCGTTGGCAAGGTTTTCAAGAGTAATTGCACCCGTGTCTTTTGATGTAAGAGCATAGTAAATTACAAGAAGAAAGGGGATTATTGTAAAGAATAAAACCCATAAAACATAAGGATATGCCGCAATTTTAGAGCGAGATTTCATTTGTCAAACCTCCCTTTAAAATTATGCGCCAAAAGTGATGGGAGACGCATCACTCTTGTTCATTATGTGAATATCTTCGGGATTAAGACTCATACCAATAAATGCGCCAACCTCGGCAGACTTTGTGGAATGAATTTTCCATTTTGTACCGAATACATCAACAATAATTTCGTAGTGCACACCCTTGAAGGTGACAGTTTCAACAGTTCCGTCAATGGTATTTTCGCCAGTCGGACC
>JAZSLO010000105.1:0-2589 GCA_045535415.1 Eubacteriales bacterium | reverse complement strand
TCCTTACTTAGATATTTTTGATATTTTATCCATTCTTTGAGAACCAATCTTTCTATTTCGGGTTGTTTATCCCTCTTAGTACCTTTTCCTTTAGGAGTATCACAAACAATTGTATTTCCCGTAAACCTGTATATTTTACCGAATCTACGGCACGTAGTCCATGAAGAGCTGTCACATGAATAGAAATCATAGTCCAATATGTTTTGAGGTGTAAAACCAAGGCCGTGTACCCTTACACCGTGTTCATAGACATAGCGAACCATTTTCTTTATTGTAGGATATTCATGAGGTTTAATATGACCTATTGCGAAACCGCCAATAGCTATATAGTTATATTCTTCTACAAGCCTTTTGAACTCGTCAATTCCTCTTGATTTGTGCCACACAGGTATGCTTTTCTTTCCGGTTTGACATTCAATATACGTTCTGATTCTCTTTACATTCTCGTAGCCGACAATACTGTCAATGTCAAGTTCAAAGAAATATTCAACATCATACTTATTTATAAAACTGATGTATTTTTCTATGTAACTGTTCCAATCAATCCTACCTTTTACGGTATTCATAAAGGTAAATGCACCGCTATCGAGTAAAAACAAATCTGCAGATTTAATCAGAGGAATTTGAAAATCTCTGATGTAGTAATAACTTTCAAGCACATACGGCACTTGAGACAACATGGATCTCGTAGAACTATATGCTGAACAAGTTGCAGCGAGACAGAGTTTCATTGCTCAAACTCACCACCGCATATAGGACACTTTATAATTTGCTTTTTCTTTTCTTTTGATTCCTTGTCTACAAAAAATTCACCGATATCATCAAGTGAAACAGGGTTTAAGAGTTGTTCAACTTCCCATTCTTGAAAACCAATGGTCTCAAAATCAAAATTCAAATCAGATAGAGCTTTCAGCTCCTGACTAAGCAATATTTCATCCCATTTGCTGTATTCAGAAACCTTGTTGTCGGCAATTCTAAATGCTTTTGCTTGTTCAGGTGTTAGGTCAGTTGCAATAATACACGGAACCTTATCCATATTAAGGCTTAACGCCGCCTTATAGCGAGTATGCCCTGCTACTATAACATTGTCTTTGTCAATGATAATCGGTACTTTAAAGCCAAAATTACGAATGCTATCAGCAACATAAGCAACTGATTTTTCATTGTTCCTCGGATTGTGTTCATAAGGGATAATTGAGTTAATATCAACCTCTGTTACAGTAAGTTTACTGTTCAATTTTTAAACCTCCGTCATTTTCACGGTTGGCGTAGCCGTGTCTATTCTGAAGGAGCGAAAAAAGAATAAACCTCCAATCTATAAAGAATTTGGCGACCGATTTTTTAATCAGTCGCCTTATCTATACGAATTCACAATACTATTTTACCACTAAAGTACTACCCCATTTTATCCTTTTTTCGTTTCATTAAGCAAAATAAAGAATTTTCTTCTGAGGTTATAAAATTGCCGTTGACCGCACGGTACATAACCTAACCTTCCAATGCCCCAACCACGTGTAACATTCAGTTTGAGTTTTTCAATCAGAATCTCGCTACCATCACAAGCAAGTTTGAGACAAGTTTCAACCATCGCTATATCATTTTGCAATTGTAAAGCACGAATAGCTTTTTGCTCTGTAGGTTTTCCGACATCACCGCCCTGAACTGCAACATCGGGTGAAACTTTTGAATTTGTATATAGCTCTTTGATTTCTTTTTTCTTTTCTTCATATTGCATACAAAATGCTTCGAGCTCTCTGACTCTGTATTTTGAAATACCATATTCTGAAAGATTGAGTTCACATTTTCTCGGCAACGGAATCACCGCTTTCCTTTACAAGAGAGTATCTCTTATACGAAACTTTTTCCCCGAACCTGTTGCGAGTGCTTTCGAATTCGCCCACAATTCTGTAACCGGCATTTCTGAGGTCATTTATACGGCTGCTCAGTCTTGTACATCCGAGGTCAATAAAAGCTTCAAAAGTGGTAATACTACCGTATTTTTGCATATATTCAAGAATCATCTCACACTGAGTTTTATTAGCCATTTTAAACCTCCTTATTTCTTTTCGATTCTGCCGCAAAACATTCAGGACAAATCGCATATCCAGGGCCGTTTATTCCGTTGCGAATTTCACTTGAAACTCTTGATTTGCCGTATGTAACAGGTTTACCACAGTTCGCACAATTGACGATTGTTGCAAGCAAATCTTGAAATGTCACACATTTCCAGTTATCAGGAAAAACAAAGTCAACAAACATCTTTGTTCTTGTATTTAACCTTCTCGGCATTTACATCACTCCTTTTTGTTTGAAATGAGATATAGCTTTTTGCCACATCTTTTGCACACAGCATAATTTCTTTGCCATTTGTGATTTCCTTTTTGTTTTTTCACCTGGAGATAAGTAGTGTCAGCTTTGTGAAAGCCTAATTTGCAGAGTAAATTCATTTACTTTCACGCTCCTTCAGTGCCTTTTCCGCTTCTTCACGGGTGAGAAAAGCAGTTATACCGAAATTTTCAAAGTATATTCTTGATGATAATGAGTGCATATTTATATCTCTTACAAGAGCATAAGACGGTTTTTTGTGTC
>JAZSLO010000164.1:0-4368 GCA_045535415.1 Eubacteriales bacterium | reverse complement strand
ATGAATCAACCGAATGTATAAGACTTACTTTATCGACAATGTACTTAACCTTGTTTGTCTGCAATGTGCCGATAAAATGAATGTTAACATTTGACTTATCAATGTAATCGTATTTTTCGAGAAGTTCCTGAACTCTGTTTTCGCCTATACATTTAATACCGTTTTGTATCGCGAAATTTATTGTATTTGCATCAACTGTTTTTGTTGCCGCAAGAAGTGTTACATCCTCAAAGCTTCTTCCGGAGATTTCACAACTCTTTTTAATTGTTTGCTGAGCTGTTAATATGTTGTTTTTTACAATTTCAAGCGGGAATTTTGCCAAGAGTAAAATCTCCTTTCTAAGCAATGATTTTTCCGTCAAACAAATCTTTTCCAGATACTATAACATTATCATAAAGTGACAGTGCCTTGTGAGAAATCATTGCATCATCACTCTCGTTTTCGGGATAGATATAATCATTTTTGTTGTTGCTGACGATGTAGTATCCGTCCTTTTCGTCGAGTATTTCAACTCGTCTGAAATGCACTACATCCCCAACAAGTACATATACGCCTTTTACTCCGTCAACAACTCTTAAAGATTCTGTTGGTATTGTAAGTCCCTGGGACTTTTCAAGAATCACCTTTGCGGGCTGTGAGCGTACATATCTGAATGTTGGTGAAACTATATTTGAGCGAAGAACCAAAAGTGCCTTTTTACTTGATGTTTCGGAGATTATTTTCTCAAGAAGCATTGTGATTTGAGTATCCGCATCTTCGGGAAATTCTACTTTTACATAGTCCCCTTCCTCGACGTTTTTAACATCTTTGAAATCTACAAGCATAACTGTGTACCAGACAAAATCGTTGACAATTTTTCCGACACTGTTTTTAACCATTGTTTCGTCAGAATTGAGATTTGAAAGTCTCTCAATTTCTGAAAGAGATATTTTATCAATGTTTTTTATATCAAAATGATTTTCATATCCGTCAACGGATGCAAAATAAAATCCCGAGGAGCTTGCGTATACAGGTGTTGACACTCTGCTTATCTTTTCGTTAAGTGCGTCTTTTTGCATATTCAGTGATGCGAGATTTTCGTTGTAACTTTTTTCGGAATTTACAATTAAGTTTCTCTTGTTTAGTTTAACAAGAAAATCATCGGATGCACTCAGTGCAGACGACAAATCGTTGTTTGCAACGCTTTCGTACAAGTCGTCAAGTGAGTCATTTATATCTTTATTTGTTCTTGAAATATCATTTACAAAAAAGTCGGATTCAACTGCACTTTTATCAAAAACTTCAAGTTTTCTCTCAAGTCTGTTTATTTCATCCTGCAAAAGTACATAATCATCGTCACTGTACACATTTGCAATTTTCTGTCCTCTGTGAACTCTCTGGCTGTCAGAAACAAGCGTTACCGCACTTCCGCCGCTGGAATTGTTTATAACAGTTTCATCTCTGAATATAAAAGCCGTTCCGTCAATGCTTTCATAAAGCTCGGAATATCTTGCAGGCTCGGTCTGGACCTCTGACGACATTCCTTGCATAAGCTGAAACCACGCATAAACGAGAATTGCAATACATACAGCAAAACCAATTGTGTTTTTAATAAATTTTACGGGGTTTGAAATACCAGGTTTAAATAATTCCATATTATACCTCCGTCAAAAATTCATCCACCAAAGCAAAAGCTTTTTCAATTACAGTTTGTTCGGTGTCGCATTTGTCTCTTGTTATCCATTTAATATCAGGATTTCTTTTAAACCATGTAAGCTGTCTTTTTGCATAATGTCTTGTATTTATTTTGAGTGCTTCAATACATTCATCAATAGTTTTTATGCCGTCAAAATACGGATAAAATTCTTTATATCCTATTGCTTGCGATGCGGTTTTTGAGTCTTTAATGCCCATATCAATAAGTCTTTTTGTTTCGTCAAGGATTCCGTCTTTGAGCATTATATCGACGCGCTTTTCGATTCTGTCATACAAATCCTGTCTGTCCTCAAAATTTATGCCGATAATAAGCGCATTTTTCTTTTGAACATTTTCCATTGACCTTTTATTCCACTCAGAAAGCGTAATACCTGTAATTTTATAAACCTCAAGTGCACGGATTACTCTTTTTACATTTTCGGGACTTGTATTATTTGCAATTTCAGGGTCAATTTTCAAAAGTTCTTGATGTAGATATTCTTTGCCGTTATTTTGCGCAATTTCATACAGTTTGTTTCTTATTTCTTCAAAGCCTTCTGTCTCATATTGTGCAAACTTAACACCTGATATAAATGAATCAATATAAAGCCCTGTTCCGCCACAAAATACAGGAAGTTTCCCTCTGGAAATTATATCATTATATGCTATTTCAGCATCACGAACATAATCGGAAACAGAATAATCTTGATTTAAGTTTAGAATATCAATAAGATGATGCTTTACAGATTTCATTTCGTCTTTTGTCGGCTTCGCAGTGCCAATATCCATATTGCGATATAATTGCATCGAATCGCAGGATACAATTTCACCCGAATAGCTTTTTGCAACTTCAAGTGCAAGTGAAGATTTTCCCGAGGCCGTCGGTCCGACAACTGCAATCATTCTTTCCATAAAACATTCCTTTCTTAAGATTTAAATCAAATTATTCTACACTTTTTTCTTTTCAGGCAACTGCGAAATAATTATCGCAACAAACATTATAACACATCCGACAAGTTCTCTGTATGTCGGTGCTGTTCTCATAATTACAATCTGTGTAAGAACCGCAAAAACCGATTCAAGACTCATAATCAAAGATGCGATTGTCGGCGGTGTGAACTTTTGCCCTACAATCTGTAAAGTGTATGCAACACCACAGGATAAAACACCCGAATACAAAAGTGGAATAATACACTTTATAATTGATGTAATGTTTGGTGATTCAAATACAAACATAAAAATGCTTGTAATTATTCCGACTGTAAAAAACTGAATACAGGAAATTTTAACTCCATCGCAGCTTTGTGCAAATTTATCAACAATAAGAATATGTGCTGCAAATGCTACAGCGCAAAGCATTACAAGAAAATCGCCGAGAGTTATACTCATACTTCCCGTAACACACAAAAAGTAAAGTCCGACGCAACCAAATGCAATACATATCCACACGCGAAGTGATACCTTTTTGCCAAGGATTAGGCTAAATACAGGAACAAGAAGTATGTACATTGCGGTTATAAATCCCGCTTTTCCCGAATCTGTGCCGCCTGCCATTCCGAGCTGCTGAAGATTTGCCGCAACTGTCAGCATAAGACCGCACAAAACGCCTGCAATTACAGTTGATTTTATTATCTTTTTATCGGCTTTTTCATTGCTTGTCTTTTTGTTTTTGAAATCAAAAAACAAAATTACAGGTAACAGTGAAATAGCGCCCATAAGCGAGCGGACAGCCTGAAAAGTAAACGGCTCTACATAGTCCATTGCGATTTTTTGAGGAACAAAAGACGAGCCCCAGATGATTGCGGTAATTAAAAGTATAATCGAGCCTTTGAGATGTGATTTTTGCATAGTTTATTCCTTTATGAGATTTTGCTTTATATATTCAAGTAAAGTTTCTTTGTTGTTTTGCAAATTGTCGTTTATTACTTCAAAAAGAAGAGTATCAAGAATATTTCCGAGTTGTCTTCCCTTTTGAATACCAATTTTCACAAGGTCATCGCCCGAAATTTTAAGGTTTTTAAGATTATAACACTCGCCATTGGCTATTATTTCATCAAGAAGTAAATTTGCATCTTGAATCTCATAATTCAAGCAATTAAGAGTGTCAATAAATAATCTTACATTTTCCTGAGAATTATCTTTTAGAAGAAGTTTAATTTTTTGTTTTGAAAAAGATAAATTATTGTTTTTTAAATTTTGAAAAACACTTAAAACCGAATTTTGCGTGTTGTTATCAAATTTCAGTCGCAAAAGAATTTCTTTTACCTTTTTTGCATCCTCAAACATTGAGAAGAAAACACACAGTGCCAAAATTTTATTATCTTGACATTTACACAAACTATCTACTGTTTTATTATAAACTCGGTTATCTATACCACAAGTTTCGGGAATAAAAGTTTGAACAACGCTTTTATACAATTTTAAAACACTGCCCGCGTTTTTTCCCGACAAAAGTTTTGTAAATTCTTCCCGTATACGCTCACTCGATATGTTGTTTAAAAGAAGTGAGTTTTTTATAAGAGAATCGGCTGTGTTTTTCTCAATATCAAAACAAAGCACCGATGAAAACCTTATGCATCTTAAAATACGAAGTGCATCTTCGTTGAATCTTGTATCGGGATCTCCGACAGTCCTGATTATTTTATCTTTTATATCCGAAATCCCCGAAAATTCATCAACATATCCGCATATTTC
>JAZSLO010000056.1:0-4102 GCA_045535415.1 Eubacteriales bacterium | reverse complement strand
TCTTTTAATGCAAGAAAACTTGCCGCCTCGTCAAGAAGGTCAATCGCCTTATCGGGCAAAAATCTGTCTGTTATATATCTTTCTGCAAAAATTACTGCCTTTTCCACTGTTTCATCTGGGATTTTCACGCCGTGGAAATTTTCGTAATAATCCTTTATGCCCTTTAAAATTTCTATCGAATCGTTAACCGACGGCTCTGCCACAACTACAGGCTGGAAGCGTCTTTCAAGTGCGGAATCCTTTTCGATATACTTTCTGTATTCCGCAAGAGTTGTTGCACCTATTACCTGAATTTCGCCTCTTGAAAGCGCAGGTTTTAAAATGTTTGCCGCATTCATACCGCCCTCGGCATCACCCGCACCCACAATAGTGTGAATTTCGTCAATTACAAGAATTATATTTCCAAGCCTTTTGATTTCTTCAATCAAAGACTTCATTCTGTTTTCAAACTGTCCTCTGAACTGCGTTCCAGCAACAAGACTTGTCATATCAAGAAGATGCACTTCGCACTTTCTGAGTTTAAACGGAACATCTCCCGATACAATCTTTGCCGCCAGTGCCTCTGCAATTGCAGTTTTGCCCACACCCGGCTCACCTATAAGGCAAGGGTTGTTTTTCTGGCGTCTCAAAAGTATCTGTGTGACTCTCTCAAGTTCTCTTTGTCTTCCGATAACTCTGTCAACACCGCCATTTTTTGCCTTTTCCGTAAGGTTTATACAAAAACTTTCAAGGTTCTTTCTGTGTTTTGGAGCCTTTTTCTTTTTATCTTTATCGTCTTTGTCGGACTTTTCTTCTTTATCCTCGGGATTCTTTCTGAAATTGGAAAGAGAACCGAAAATCGAGCCAAGGTTTACCGACGGCGCTCTTCCTTCTTCGGCATCGTCGTCATCTTCGCCTCCGCCAAAGTCCATTTCCATAAGGCCCGCCATTTCCTCGTTCATCGCCTCAAGCTGTTCGTCGTCAATTCCCATATTCGCCAGCATATCCGTTACCGGCTTTATTCCAAGTTCCTTTGCACATTTAACGCAGTAACCCTCATTTTCGGTCTTGCCCGAAACCGTGTCCATGCGCTGAACATATACTACTGCCGGAAACTTTTTACATTTAACACAAAGCATTGCTTTTTCCTCTCAAATCATCAAAGGCGTTTTTTACACCTTTTGCTCGCCGTTTTCTTTCACTTTTATATCCTTTTTGCTGAATTTCAAAAGACCTATAACCGATTCTTTTGCATACATAAGGCATGAGAATACAAAATAGCAGCAAACAGCCATACAAATTATATTAACTCCCGTCTGCGAGAGCTTTTCTCCAAAAAATGCTATAACACAAACTGCCGCGAAAACTATAACAGTTGCAAGTTTTCCGAACACATTGGATTTTACCACAAAGTTTTTCTTTTTAAACACAAATGCAGCACCAATTGCCGTCAGAAGTTCTTTTGTAAAATACGCAATAAGCATCCAGATTGGAACACTGTGTGAAAAATACAGGCAGCCAAATGCACTGAGCTGTATGAGTTTATCTGCAAGCGGGTCAAGTATTCTTCCAAGAACCGTGGAGCAGTTATATTTTCTTGCAATATATCCGTCGAGCACATCTGTTGCTCCCGCAAGAATAAACACACTTATAGCCGCCGCTACATTTCCGCCCACATAAAGCCATATAAACACGGGGACAAGTGCAAGTCTTATAATTGAAAGTAAATTCGGTATATCTTTAAACTTCATATTTCCTCCGTTTAAATATATTTGAAATCAGTCACTTTTCAGTACAGAAATTTCAAAGGATTTATATCAAGAAAGAATCTGTATATGTAAGTTGCATTTTCCATACCGCATACAAGACCGATACTCTGAGTCTGTATGTAAGGAAGAATTATCTGAAACACTGTGCAGAAAACAAAAACCTTCAAAACTCCAAAGATGCCGCCTAAAACAAGTCCTCCGAATTTGTTTGCACTCTTTAAAAGCGGAAGCTTGAAAACAAGGTCGACAAGGTACATAAGAAGATACAAAATCAAGACACTTGCAAAAAACAATATAACAAAGCAAAGTGCGTTGGACAAAAATTCACACACAGGTGTGAGCACCGTCTTGTCGAGCGTTTCCTTTGCATTGTGAACACCCTCATTTACACTCTGTCTGTATCCGTCCTGTATACTTTCAATATCAAGCCCTATTTTTGACAAATAGTCAAATGCAGCATTGTTTTCATTTGTAGTTTCAAAGGTCCCTGTGTCCGTACCCTCGTTTGATTCAATCGAGGACAGAATACTTGTCTTTACCGAGGTTGTAAATTCCTTGTACTGCTCGGTTGTTTTTACATAATCCGAAAGCACAGGAGAAAAAGTGTTTGCAATAATAACGGCTGCTATGATTATTCCTATTTTAAATGCGGTCTTGACAAGACCTTTTTTATAACCTTTTACAAGGGAAAAAACAATAAGTGCAAGAGTAATTACATCAAGTGCTATCCACAACATATTTTTGTCTCCCTTTCCTTAAATTTGCAAATTGGGTAAAATTCCCCCTATACATATCAGAGCAATTATACCACACATAACCTCTAAAATCAATAGCAAGTAATATTAATATTTAATTAAGATTCTTAACAATACATTAACTGTCAAATTTTGAAAGAGTAAAAAAGATATTGACGAAACATTGAAATAATAATATAATATATTTGTAATTATATGCACTTTGTGTGCAAGACTTATTTATTTTTGAAAATTTCTGAAAGAAAGGAAGTTTTTTTGTGAGTGACAACTTTTTCAAAAGAAACACATCGGCAAGAGTAATAACTGTCATCTTGCTTATGATTCCCGCAATTGTTGCAGCAATTTTTGCGTTCAATGTAGACCCGACCGAGGTTTCAAAGGCGTCTCTTGAAACGGTTACGGTTTCGCACAGCGGCATTTCAAACACCTTTAGCGATGAAAATACATTGAAACTCTATTCGGAGATTTCAAAGGATGCACTTGAAATTGACGCATCTTTCCGTGATTTTACGCAGGAAACCCCCTTTGATATTACATTTACCGAAAGTGACGGCTCGGTTGTTACATATTCACTTTATATGCTTAACGACACAGATGACTGTATGTTCAAAAATTCCGAAGGTAAATTCTTTAAAATGAATTCGGAAATTGCAAAATCCCTTCTTTTGAGAGATGAGTTTACAGGTGTAAATTCCGACAGTTCTCTTCCTGTTGTAACATTTGAGAGAAACGGTGTAAAATACGACCTTTCACCCGATGTTTATACCTGGAGCTTTAAAAATGTCGAAGGAGGTTTTGAAACAAGTGAGGGCAGCCGCTCGTCAGAAAATCCCGTTATAAAATTTACTGCGGCAAACACTGGAGCACTTTTGTTTGACAAAACTCCCGACAGCATAAAGGTTACACTCAAAAAAGACGGAGAAACTGTTTTTGACGATACATTTGAAAATCTTTCGGCGGCACTTTCCTACACCTCCGACACATACCTTGATATGACACTTGTGTGCGAATGGTACGAGATTGAAGATGCTGAATTCTATGGAAAACTTACATACAATCTCAAATTCCTTTATGATATAGCACCCACAACAGAACTTGTTGACGACCACGCACTTCCTCAGGGTGACTTTACTCTTGTGAGATTCAAAAACTTCAACGACGGTGAAAATGTAAAACTTTCTTCCGACTTTGACCTTCCCGAAACAACAAGAGTGTTCACCATAAAAGAAGACAATGTCAAGTTTGCATTTATTCCTCTGCCGTCGGATACAGCCCTTGGAAAGCACGATGTTACAATAACAACTGAAGACGCTTCACAGAGCAAGGTTACAGTTTCCGTCAAAAAATCGGCAGTCGATTATGAAAGCAAAACCGTAATTGTTGCAAATCCCGAACTTCAGGCAGCATTCACAAGCGACGGATTTGAACAGTGGGAAAGCACACTTTCAAATGCTATAAACCAGAGTAAGGATGCACAGATGTGGGAAGGAAAATTCGTATATCCCACAAATTCCTCAAAACTTATCGCCGGCGGATTTGACTACGGAACAAAACTTGATATAAAGAGCCTTTACACAAAGGCATACACAAGCTTTGGTA
>JAZSLO010000140.1:0-13637 GCA_045535415.1 Eubacteriales bacterium | reverse complement strand
AAGGCTTTCAAACCAAGCGTTAAAATCATCAGCCGTGGTTTTGCCTTTCTCGACATTGATGGTAACACTGCCCGCACTACCTTTTTTGCCGGGTTGCTTACTATCAGCCATTTTGAGATTCTCAAAAGAGGTAAAATGGTTGGGCTTGAGATCCTCCGCATCGAAACCGTAGAGCTTCAAGAAGTTATCGACGGTCCAGGTGTCAACCTCATTGTTCTCGGTGCTGTTGTTACCCGTGTTGTCCGGCTCGGTGGCGTCGGGGTTAACCTTAACGGGATCGGGGGTGTTATTATCTCCGCAAGCGGCAAGGGTAAATACCATCATCATAGCCAGTAATAATGCAAATATTTTTTTCATTGCGTTTTCCTCGCTTTCTTTTGATTTATCAGCTAAAATAGCTTGCCAGATCAGGTAGCTCTGTTGTGTGGTCAACTGTAACAGTACCGTCATAGCACGAAACACTTATGTAATAGGTGCCGTTGGTACCCCACCAGCCGCCGGAGGAGAGCATATCCTCCTCGCTCATTCCAAAATCGTAAAAGTCGCTGTATTCATAGCCGTCACGCTTGAGTGAATCTATCCATTCAAGCATTTCTTGTTCAGATGTTTCTGAAATTTCTGTGCGGTAGGATGCCACTGCCTTTGATTTTCCACCAGGATATTTACGAAGCGACTTTGGCCATCCGTCATTCGCCGCCTCGGCATCACGATTTATATCTTCAACAGCGCCAAACAATCCTTCGAGTCCGCTAACATCGCCTTCTCCGCCCGTAATTGCTCCGAGTGCACTAAACAATTCTCCAAGAGCACCCATTTCCTCGTTATCAGAGCCACTATCCGAATTTGAGTCTAATAGCCCTGTAATACCACCAAAAATTCCGCCTTTATCTGCGCCTGCGTCAATACTGTTTGCAAAAGAATTTACAAGCAGTCCTCCTACAAGGGCGATAATAAGACCTAAAATAACAGCAATTACCATCATAATAAGAGATGCTCGTGCAAGCGAACGCTTTGTCACCTTTCTACATCCGCCGCAAGCCCATATGATAGTGAGAATAAGTCCCACGATGGGTATACACATAAGAAGCAGTATTCCAATAAAGCCCCATGCCGAGATAGGCTCGTATTTTGTGCCCTTTACATCTGCAGCAACAAGTTCTGTTTTCTGTATGGGAGGCTGCTGGTACTGTGGCTGCTGTTGCTGTTGCAAAGGTGCTTGATTTATCTGCTGTGGGGGTGTCTGATTTATCTGTTGTGGGGGAGACTGATACACAGGCTGCTGCGCAGTTTGCGGAGCTTGCGGCAAATCATTGCTTGCCGCAGCCGGAGTGACGGGAGTTTTTTCTTGTGTCGTCACCTGCTGTTGACTCTGTGCTTCAGGCGTCACAGCTTCAGGAGCCTTTGTGCCACATTCGGTACAAAACGCAACATTGTCAGGTATTTCAGTTCCGCAATTTGTACAAAATCTTGCCATAGTGTCCTCCTTCCTTATTTATCACGGGTATATTTCACGCCATCAAATACAAGTGTGTCACCGTCAAGGGAGTATGTAACTGTGTCGCTTTCCTTTGCAAGTCCGAAAAGTGCACTTGCTGTCAATTCCATTTCAGTATCGCTCTTGATTTTATACTTTATTGTCATAAGCATATCAAGTCCTGCAAGGGCATCTTCTAAGTCTTCTTCCTCGAACATATCCTCTGTAAGACCATATCTCACTTTACCGTCGTCGGTAAACTGTATGCCAAGACCGTATTCGGTTTCAGTTTCTGTGTCAACTAATTTCCATGTACCGATGATCGCTTTTTTGTTGGGATTGCCTCCGCAGGAAACAAGTGCGAGAAGCATTATAAGTGTAAGTGTTAAAGCTAATATTTTTTTCATTGTGTTTTCCTCCTTTTATTCCCAAGTCTTTTCATAGTCCTCGGGCAATTCAAAATACGAACTGTCTGCACCGGATTTGAGTTCAAGAACTCCTGTAATAAAGGTAATTCCGCCTTCTTCCGAAAGAATGTATTTAAGAGTGTTGCCGTCATAGCAGTAGCCGATGCTCTCGGTAAAGCCTGAAAAACGTTCACAGTAGAATTCTTCGCCGTAAACAGTCACCATTTCAGGTTCTCCCTGAAGGTCCATATAGAATTCTTCCTCTTCCATAATGGTTGTGGTACCTCTGTCATCATTTCTTGCTTTTGATCGCATAATCATCTTCAAATCGTGGTATACCGTGTACTGATATTCACCTATAATAAGAGTTTCCATCGAAATATCGGTTTCTCCAACACGGGAGGTAATTTGGGTGTAAGAATTTTCTCCGTCAACCACCATAAGAGAAGTTGTACTTACGCTCTTGTTGTCGGGGTTTTCAAAATCCTTGTTGTAGGCTTCAAGCTTCATTGTATAAGGACCCGACCAGATTTCCTTGAATATTTTGTAGGTCTTTGATTCTTCAATTTCGGGCACATATTCGTTCTGCTCGTTGTTTTGTTGTTCTACATTGTTTGATTCTTCGTTATGTACTTCTTCGTTCTGAATACCGCCATTATCATTCTGCGGTGTTTCATCCGAATTACAGGCAACTAATGAAACAAACATCAATACGGCAAGTAAAATTGCAAATAATTTTTTCATCTTGTTGTCCTCCTGTATTTTTTAGTTGATTTAATTTACAAAATCCTTTAATGCTTCTTCTATTTCATCAGCATTTTCTTCAATGTCGGACATATAGTCATCCCAGCCCTTCTGCATACCCTGAGCTATATCTACTTTGACAGCGTTGTAATAAAAATATCTGTCAAGTTCGCTTTCCTTGTTATTGTCATATTCGGAGCTTACATATATAGTATATATCGTCCCATCAATTCTGAATGCCCAGCCCTGAAGCCATCCGCCAAGAGCGTCTTCAAGAGTAACCTCATCAAGAGCATTTTCGCCTTCACTTACAAATTCATAGCCGATTATGTTGTAGCCGTCATCAGATGCCGCCGCTGTTTTGTCAAACACTTTTTTGAAGTAAGCATTCATTTCTTCATCGGTAAGCTCAGCGTCTTTTCTTGTGAATTGGAATAAGCTGCGTCCGTTTTGACCAAGTGTGTCATAGGTGCTCGCAAATTCCCACTCCCAGTCGGGTTCTATTTCCGAAAGCTTTAAGCCTGTTGCTTTTTCGAGATAGTATTCGGCTGCCTCGGGACTGAATGTTTTAAGACTGTCTTCAAATTCATCCTGAATCTTTTCGTTGATTTTGTTATTGTCTCCGTTTTGACCCGTCTTTGCAGTACAGGATACAAGTGCGAATATCATTAAACCTGCGAGTATTATTGTAAATAACTTTTTCATATGTGTTTCCTCCGTTTTATTTATAAATTTTTATGTGTTTTATGTATATTAAAGTTTAGTACCGCAATTTCCGCAGAAGCCTGCATTTGCCTCGTTTTTAGCACCGCATTGTCCGCAGAATTTTGGTTTGGGTGCTTGCTCTGAGTTTGTCTGTGTCTCATTGTTCGCAAATAGTGGTTGTGTGTCTGCGTTTTGTGAAGCAGTATTTACTGTCTGAGGCTCTTCAGCCTTACCTTTATTAAACAGTTCCTTAAAGCTTCTTGAAATTCCGCCGAGTTTTGCATAAAGATCAAATGTAATTTGTGTTGTGGGAGCAACTTGCATATAGCTTGCCATTGTCTGACAGAGAATAAAACTGTCAAGAAATGCGAACTTAATTACCCAAGTTATAAACACTGCAAGCAAAAAGCCTATGAATGCATTGAGGTCAAGCAGTTTAAAAATAAGTCCCACGGGTATGAATACTGCAATAAGTACAACCAGTGCAAGAAGAATTACCTTTAACATTGTCTTTGCCGCATTTTTAAGAAGATGCTTGATATTCTGTGCGTAAATTACTACGCCGTCACACGCACTCTTGAATGCACCTTGCTCTTTTTTGTAAAATGTATATCCAAGACAGCATTCATCAACATAACCAAGGGATAGTTCCACAAAAAAGTTTGCAATTTTTGTTACTGCTCCCATTCCGGGAAGGAAATCAAGTGCGCCTCCAAGTTTTGATATGCCTCTTTGTATCTGTTTAACAGAACCGCTTACCAGTTTATCCACAGCAAAGTAAACATTTGATGTTGCAAATCTCTTCTTTACAGCTTCTTTACCGTAGTTCACCTGATTTTCAGGAATCTTGCCGGTCGTTACCGCTTCGGCAAGCACTGCAACATGTCCTGCTTTAACAAGATAGCCGAAATAGTGCATTATGGCGAATCTTACAAATCCTGTTGCGCCTATCCATATAAAGATACATATTACCATACCGTTCTCACCAAAGAGAAAACCTATTCCGAGAAGTATTGCCAAAAGTATTACCGAAATAAGAATTGTTGCTGCACCAAGTACCAGCTTTGCTATTGCAAAGGGCATTGTTTTTCTAAATAATTGATTTGCTTTCATAATCTTAATCTCCTTTTTTTGTTTTTTTCATTATTATTTATATATTTAACTTTCTTTTTTTGGCGGAAGTGTTTTTCCGCACGCCGGACAGTAGTTCATACCGTCCGACACCACCACTCCGCACAAAACGCATCGTCTGTGTCGTTTTGCATATGTTTCAAACAAGGTTTCATTTGGAAGTGAAGTACCGCATTCATTGCAGTAGAGCTGTGATGAGTTTGCGACAGCTCCGCAACAAGTGCAGATTTTCTTTGTTTTCATTACCTCAACTCCAAATCCAAGTTCAAACTTGGTTTCTTGCCTTGTTTTTTCATACAACTTTGTCATTCTCATCACCTCCGTACATAAGTCTTATTCCGCATTTTCTGCAGAAGGTATCACCAATAGGAATCTGGATTCCGCATTTGGGACAAAAGTTCGGAGGATCCTCCCATGGAGAACAGTCTACACAATTGAATACATCGGGGTTGTACATAGCATCGCATACTAATTTTCCACAGGCGTGGCACAGATGAAAATGTTGTTTGCCTTCATTTTCCCACGCAAGTCTGAGTGCATCAGCTTCGTTGTCTGCTCTGATGGGTTTTGTGTTGCATACCGCCGCACCCGAAATTTCACAGAAGAACTTGAAGACTTTGCCCGAACTTGTTTCTTTCTCAATTCTGTATGGAGCTGTCTTGAAACGATTTTTCTCCATTCGCTTTCCTCCTTTCGGTAGTTAATTGGATTTTTTTGTGCAAAGTGTTGAAAAATATAATCTATTGTGATAAGATAAATGTAAAGAATGGTTAAGAAAGGGAATTTTCTTTATTCATTCGCGGCACTTTTGTCGTGCTTATGCTTAAATTATACGGATTTTCTCAAAGTCGTCCCCACACCAAATGGCAAAATGGGTGAGAAAAACAAAAATTTTTTTAAGTTTTTTTCAATAAATTTTCGAAAATGGAGGGGAAAAAGGGTGGGAAATTCAAAAAAAGGAGTATTTTTGTTATGAAAAAGTTCTGGACGCTGATTTTGACATTCGCTTTTCTTTGTATGGCTCTTGCAGGTTGTAAGGATAATTCTCCTCTTGATGCCGACAAACCCGTAACCCTTACCATGTGGCACAACTACGGTGGAGATATGCAATCTGCCATGGATTTTCTTGTTGATGAATTCAATTCAACTGTAGGAAAAGAAAAGGGTATTGTCATAAACGTTACCGCGATTTCATCAAGTTCTGAACTTAATAAAAGCCTTGATCTTATAGTAAACGACGATCCCGGCGCACCGGATATGCCCGACATTTTCACGGGTTATCCAAAACTTGCAATAAAGTTCCAGGAAAAAGGAATGCTTGCAAACCTTGATAACTATTTTTCCGAAGACGAGCTTTCAGGGTACGTTCCTGAATTTGTGGAGGAAGGCAGACTTTCGGACGGCGGACTGTATGTTTTCCCCATTGCAAAGTCCACAGAGGTTTTATATGTAAACAAAACACTCTTTGACCGTTTTGCAACGGCAACAGGGGCATCCGCAGATGACCTTGCCACCTTTGAGGGCATTGCAAGGCTTTCTGAAATGTATTATGAATACAGCGGAGGAAAACAATTTTATGCCGCTGACTCATGGTTTAACTTTGCTGAGGTAGGCCTTGCACAGCTTGGCGATAGCATTTTTGATAACGAAACTCTCAGTTTTGACGGCGAAAACTACGCCCATATATTTGAAACAGTATACAATCCTGCAGTAAAGGGCGGATTTGCCATATACGACGGCTATTCATCCGACCTTTCAAAAACAGGCGACCTTGTTTGTTCAACAGGTTCTTCGGCAGGAATTCTTTTCTACGGCGACACAATTACATATACTGATGGAACTGTTGAGAATGTAGAGTACGAGATTCTTTCATATCCCGTGTTTGAAAATGGTGAAAAAATCGCTCTGCAACGAGGCGGAGGACTTATGGTTGCAAAGAGTGATGAAAATAAGGAATACGCGGCAGCAGAGTTTATTAAATGGCTCACAGCGTCCGAACAGAATATGAGATTTGTAGGGGAGACCGGGTATCTACCCGTAACAAAGCTTGCTTTTGAGATGGATCTTGTTCCTCATCTTGAACTTCTCAGTGATGTAAGGATTAAGAAGATGCTTACAAGCGTGCTTTCTATGTATGAGCAGTATGAATTTTTCAGTGCACCGAATTATGCTTCGTTTGACGACGATAGTGCAAAATACGAAAAAGACTTTAAAGAACTTCTTTTGGAGCAAAGAAAACTTTATCTGGCAGACGGCGAAACATCTTCGGCTGCGGCACTTGAAAATTTCACTAAATAACAAAAATCCGGGAAGGGAGGACTGTCAATGCTAAAGCAGGTATTAGCTCTTTGCAATAAAGAGAAAACAAAAAAAGGAACAACCCTGCACCGCAGACTGCTCCTCTTTTTCATATTTGTATCTGTTTCGCTTATTCTGGCTTTTGCACTGCTTTTGTCAATGTTTGGCATTAACGGCAAGGAACAAAAGTTGATACAAAATCATCTGACCACCGAGCTTTCCATAATTTCTGATAAAATAGACGGAGATTTTGGACGAATTGCTTTGGGAGGCATCAGCATAGCTGAGGACATTGCAGAGAAAAGTGATAATTTCTTTGAGGAAAATGGAATAAAACCAAATGAACTTTCAGATCACCCAAACCTTATTGAACCGCTTTTGTCAGAGAATATGCAAACCCTTCTTAATACTGTTAATAACCGCATCTGCGGCGGAGTATTTATAATGCTTGATGCTTCGGTTAACAGCGGCTCAGAATATTCAAAAGCAGGTGTGTTTCTTAAAAAAACTCAGCCCACAGTAACTGACTCTCTCGGAGTCAGGGTGCATTATCTCAGAGGGCCTTCAAATCTTGCAAGAGACAATGGTATAATGCTTCTTGGTCAGTGGAAAATGGAATTTGATACCGAAGGGCAGGATTTTTTTGCAAATGTTGTTGAAACTGCAAGAGCTAACCCCGACCTTCCTCTTTCTCGTCTTTACTACTGGACGGGACGGACAAAGCTTAAAGAAAACAGTGAAGCAGGATTTCTCCTCTGTGTTCCCTTAAGAAGTGAAGACGGAACAGTTTTCGGTGTTTGCGGTATTGAGGTGAGCGACCGACTTTTCAAATCCCTGTATACTCCCGAGGGCGGTTCTTATGAAAGTATTTTCACTGTAATGGCACCCAATTGCGATATAGGGCTTTGCACCTCCAAGGGTATAATTGCAGGTAACTATTATCTTACAGGCAATCATTGGGAAAACGACCTTTCCTTGAATGGAACTCACGATGGTTTTTTGCACTATGATAACGGTGAGGAAATCTTCGGCGGAAAGAAAGAGATTTTGCATCTGTACTCTGCAGGTTCTCCTTATCAAGAGGAATCCTGGTCTGTTGCTGTGCTTATGCCAAAGGATATTCTTCATTCTGCAGTTACAGGTAACATAAAACAGTTTATTTATATTGTTGTAATTCTGCTTGTTGTCAGCGTTGCAATATCCTACTTTATCAGTCACAGATATTTGCACCCCGTAAATAAAGCACTTCATTCTATCAAAAATACTCCTCACGATGAAAGAGGTGCCACTCCTTATAGCGAGATAAACGAGCTTTTTGAATTTCTTGCCGCGCAGGCGCGTGAACATAAGGAAACAGTAGGGCAGTTGCACAACGAAAAGACAGAACTTCAGGCACAGTATGACAAATCACAGGCAGAACTTGCAAGCGAACGCCTTGCAAAAGCCGACCCCGAAGATTTTGAGATGTTTATGGATAGCCTGAAAACTCTTACAACAAAAGAACGGACAATATTCGAGCTTTACCTTGAGGGTAAAAAGTCAAAGGAAATAATGGAAATAACCGAAATCAACCAAAATACCCTCAAATACCATAATAAAAATATCTATTCAAAACTCGGAATTTCTTCCCGTAAACAACTGCTTGAGTTTGCGTCTCTTATGAAGCATGCAAAGAAAAAGAGTGACTAAAGTTAAAGGTGTATAGCATCAATCATTAAATCAAATGTAAAAAATCCCGAACACTATAAGGCGTTCGGGATTTTTGTTTTCTTTGTTGTACGAAGAGATAGTGTTAGCAAAGCTGATGTTACATTGACAAATATTGCATTTATGGTATAATTTAGTCAAAGAGAGGTGGAATTTTAGATGAAACTACCACAATTCTTGAAAAGAGAAATTTCTCTTTATATAACAAGATTAAAGATAAATTATTTTAATTATATCTCCTCTAAACACCAATATAGTAAAGACAGTTTACATTTTGAAGAGTTTAAACAACAGTTTGAAAAAACTTTTGAAAAACTTGAGATTGAGTACTGTCAATTAAGCCAAAAAGAATATATTCAATACAAAAAACAATGGGTTCGTGCGTTTACTCCTAAAAATGCAGACAAGAGAAAGATTAAACGAGTATGCTTGAAATATAATTTTCTTTGGCATATTTTCAGTTACGAGTATTTAAACGCAGATATACAGAAGGCACAAGAATTTTATGATGTATCTAACAAAGATGAATGCATAATTATTAGTAACTGGAATGCGTTGGGATATAAATTGAAAAATGCAAATTCTCTTACATCTGAAGTTCTAAATGAGTTTCCGGATGTAACTGTTACAGCTTTTGATTTTTACTGGACTTACAGTAAAACACACGAAGAATCGTGCGGACCTTATTACTATAAAAAATAATGGTATTTAAAGGTGGTATAAAATAATTGTAATATTACAGATTTAATGTCGTAAAACTCAAAAATCCCTTGACTAAACAGTATATTTGTGCCATAATATAACAAGAAAAATCATTACAATTTCAGGAGTGAAAATTATGTCAAAAGACAATATGATATGGGCATATCTTATGCACCTTGGTGAATGTATGTGGGGTGATTTTGAGCCCGGTGACGGCGGAAAATGTATTTTAACTGACCCTGTAAGCTTTGACCAGAATGTATGGCTCGATGTTTCAGCAAAGCTCAAGGAAAAGCAGTGCTGTAATATGATTATAATTGATATCGGTGAAGGAGTTGAATATGATTCTCATCCCGAAATCAAGGCACCCGGAGCTTTAACTAAAAAACAACTTCATGATGAAATTTTAAGACTTCGCTCACTTGGTTTTGAAGTTATACCGAAACTTAATTTCTCAACAGGTCACGATAAGTGGATGGGTATATATTCAAGAATGGTTTCAACTCCTCAGTACTATCAGTTCTGTACTGATGTAATTGATGAAATGTGCGAGCTTTTCGACCACCCAAGATTCTTTCATCTTGGTATGGACGAAGAATGCTTCTCGATTCAGAAGAAGAATGCACTTTGCGTTATAAGACATAATGCACTCTTCTGGCATGATATGAACTTCCTCTTCAAAGCAGTTGAAAAGAACGGTTCAAGACCGTGGATTTGGGCAGACCATGTATGGCATACTCCCGAAAGCCAGAAATCCTTCCTTGAAAATATGACAAAGGATATTCTTCTTTCAAACTGGTACTATGGCGACTGGACACATACAGACACATTCTTCTATGATTCAATGTGTGCGTATAAGGTGCTTGAGGACCATGGCTTTGACCAGGTTCCGACTGCAGGTAACTGTAACAGAGTTGTTGAGTACAACACAAAGAGTATGAAACTTACAGTTGAAAACACAACAAAGACAATCGCGCCCGAAAGACTAAAAGGCTTTATGATGACATCGTGGGAACCTACAAACGAAACAATGCGTCCACGCCTTATGGAAGCAGTTGATATTATGGACGACGGCTATAAATTCTATTATAATAAGTAAAAGTAACAAAAATATCCGCCCGGAAAACCAGGCGGATTTCTTTATGTTATTTTTTCTTTTTATTTACTGCAAAAGCAATAATTAAAAATGTTGTAAGCAAAAGTGCTTCTGATATAACAGATATGGTGCATACAGAGTTTTTTAGAGTTGAGAATCCAAAACCAAAGCCGTGTGATGAAAAAACATTAAAGGTTTCAATTATTATTGAACTTCCGCAAAGCAAACTTATAATGAGCGATATAAAGTTGAATTTGCTGTTTCTGTTTTCATTTGCCTCATCTTTCTTTAGCTGACTGTAATCAAACATACGCTTTAACTCGTCAAGAAGGTCCCCGTAAACTTCGTCAACATTGTTTACCTGCTTCATACCAAGATAAACTTTCTGAAGCATTGTTTCGTCTGAAATTATTGAGAAAATGTACTTTGAATTAAAATCAATAAGGCTTTCCTGATTTGATTTTATAAAGGTTTTGTCGGTATCTGTTGCAACGTTGTCAAGATAATTGTAAATTGCATATTTTTGATGCAACACAAGAATATATAGGTAATAATAGTTGCTTTGAATTGTATCAAACCATCTTCCATTGAGGAAATTGTTTGTTGATTCGACATCGCAAAGACTTGCAACTACGGATGCGCCTCTCTTTGAAAAGCACCATCTAAAATTTTCCTGAGGTCTGTAAAATTGCTTTTCCTCAACTTCAAGGTTCTTATCTCTGTTGTCAAGTGCATTAGCAAGGCGGTAACTTAATATATCAAGTGGTTTTTTGTCATTCTTTTGACATAAAACGCAGGAGAATATATCTATTCTGCGAAGACTTTCGTCATTAAGGTGATTAAAGAGATTTACATCGCCGCCAATCAATTCTTGTGTGTGCAGCTGCGCAATATCAGAAAGATATGTTTCTTTGCCACCACAGATAAGACTTAATCCGCTTGATGTATTTGTGTGTCTTACGCTGCAACGGAGAATTGAACATAAATTTACAAGGTCATCCTCGGTTATATCGTTTGAAAAGGGAATATGTAAGGAAATAATACCGTTTTTTGTATCAAAATAAAATACTGAAATTTCAGTAACTGATAATGCACACTCTTTTGGTTGTCCAAGGTTTTGAAAGTCGGAGATTTTTGCAGTCAGATTAAGTGCGTCAAAATGTTTTGAGAAGCATACAACATTTTCTTTAAGACAGGTGTTTATATGCTTTAAAAGTAAATCGCCGCAGATTTTCTGTTTTGTCCATCCAAGACTTTGGGCATTTTGCTCAAACTGTGTGTCAAAAACGGCTGTATTATTAAAAGTAAAAGGTATGTTTGCGCGTAAAAACGCTTTGTTAATCATTTGCTTCTCCTTGTTTGTAGAATTCAACTTCTGTTATACAAAGGTCAGACCATACACGGCCGGGATAAACTGAATTGAAAGTTATTTTAACATTATTTGTTTCAACAGGGGAAGAAAAACCGAAGGTTTGTCTTTCCATTATATCATTGAGTTTTATAAAATACTTTTTACCGCCCGCATCCAGTGTTATAAATGACGCTCTTGTGTTGTCAAGATATGCGTTTTGATCTAAAAACTGACCACTGAGAATAGAAATTTGCGAGAGTGCAACATTTTCCGCGAAAACAAATGTCAAAGATTGACCTTCACCGTTTCCTTCAACACCTTCCTGCCAGCAGGTTGAAGTATTGCCGTCTGTACAGCATTTTGCACCGTATACAGCCTCGTTCCCGTCAAGTGTAGAGGATGAGGACGCTTCAAGCACAGAAATCTTGTTTTCAGGCAAAAGCAAAGTGTTGTCATATTCTTTGAGTGCGATTATATCATATGGGTCAAAGTTTTTGATTTTTTCTATAATTTTATCGTAGTCAATGCGCGATAATAATGTGTATATAATGAAAATGTGACATAAAAGCAAGACAAAAGCCAAAAGCCTTGAAACAAAAGTCTTTTTAAGAAGTGCACCTTTTACATTTCTGAATTTTCCTTTTACAATTTTCCATAAGTCAAGTGCAGGACCAACTATAAAACCAAAGAAGACAAGGTAAACTGCACCTTTTACATAACTTTTTGTATAGAAGTGATGCGCGCCGAGATTTCCGAGAATGCCGCAAAGTAAAACCGTAATAATTGGGGATTTGGGCTTTGGCGGAATAACAATTTTCTTTCTTAAACTTTCAGTTTCAGCCAGTTTCTTTTTCATAACATGAGGCGAGCACTCGCTTTTTACAGATTTATAAAGCGAATCCAGAACCTTGCCCTGATTTTGAAGGTCGCCCGAGCCGAACTTTTCAACATGCATAAGCGCGTTTGACGCGTCTTTGAGTTCATAAAGGTTTGAAACGACATCCGGAGTTAAAGCCGTAGTACCGAAAGCGGTTTTTCTTGCCGAGCGGCTTATTGAAGACAAAATACCAAGCACTTTGCTCAAATTTATCTGATTTTCAAAAGTGGACGCGTCGGTTGGAACAACACGGTTGTTGTAGCACCAGAGGTTCGCACTGCTTTCTGTCAGCTGGCGTACAAGACAGCCGAGAGTCAGAGTGTGTGTTATCTTATTGAATACATTGAAGTTTTCGGCTTCTTTTTTAAGAGAAACCAAATAATTAAGTGCAAGTTTTCTGTTTTTCAGAATTTCTTTTGGAACATCAAAATCATGCTTTTTGGATGATTTGAGAGCGCTTTGCATAAAAGCAATGTGAGATTCAAGAACACTTTTGAAAGAAGTTTCATAAAAGTTTCTTAAATCGTCATATGACATGGTTTTTGTTTCAGTAACATGAGGATGAGCAATATCGTTTGTAATGTTGAGAAGTTTTTCAAGTGCTTTCTGAATTTCGGGAGTAAATGAGGAAATGTTTTGTCCTTTAAGTGCCTGAAATCTTTCAAAAACACTTCTTCCGCACACTTCAATTCCGTTTTCTGTTGCAATGCTTGTTGAAATAGTTTCAAGCATATGCCTTAAAAGCATACCGTATCCGCATCTTTTTGCAACATCAAGACATTCCTCATTTTTGGAAAGTCTTATTCTTTTCTTGCCATAAACAAGAATATATGTATTGTAAAAAACTCTTATGTGGTTGTTGAGCTTTTCAAGATATCCGGGATAGTCGTTTTTAAAATCGTCAAAGGTATAGATGTGTTCGACATCAAAGTCTTCTATATCATCGTACTCATCTATATCATCAGTTTCTTCTTCAAGGTCTAAGTCATTATTTTCGTAATCCATATAGCACACCTGCCGCTTAATTTTCTTTAAGAATAACATATGTTGCACCATTTGTCAACAAAAGGAACTTGTTGACAAAATTCACCAAAATGCTTAAAATTATAGCAGTAATAAAAATTGGAGAATAATATGAGAAAAAG
>JAZSLO010000111.1:0-2170 GCA_045535415.1 Eubacteriales bacterium | reverse complement strand
ATTTAAAGAGCGAAGAAAAACTCTTCGCTTCTTTAGATTTGATTATTCTTCAATTTCATTTGTTTGTTGAGATGATGCAGAGGTTTCAACCGATTCGTTTTCTGCCGTTGATTCGTTTTGAATTTCGCCTTCTTCTGCCTGTTCTGTTTCTGCAATTTCATCTTTTTCAGTGAGTGCAACACCTGTGATATGAGCGTTGTTTTTGAGTTTCATAATTCTCACACCTTGGCTTACTCTTGAAAACTCACTGATGCTGTCAACATGAGTGCGGATAATGATTCCACTGTCAGCAAACATCAAAAGGTCGCAATCTTCATCTATTTGTTTGAGAGCAACAAGGTTTCCGGTTTTTTCACTTAAAACGCAGGCTTTGACACCACTTCCTCCACGTTGTTGAAGTCTAAATTCATCAACAGGGGTAAGTTTTCCGTAGCCGTTTTCAGTGATTGTTAATATTTTTGAGCCTTCATGAACAATTGCCATGTCAACAACATAATCCGTTTCGGTAAGTTTCATGCTCTTAACGCCTTGGCTGTCACGACCAACTGTTCGCACATCTGTTTCAATAAATCTGATTGACTTTCCTTCGTGGGTTGCAATCAAAACGTCATCGCGTCCGCTTGTGATATCAACGCCAATAAGTTCGTCTCCTTCTATAAGTTTAATGGCAATTTTTCCGACTTTGCGGATGTTTTCATATTCAGAAAGAGGGGTTTTCTTGATAAGGCCGTTTTTTGTTGCCATAAGCATAAAGCCTTTCGAGTCTTTCTTCACAGGAATGATTGTGTTGACTTTTTCGCCGAGTGAAAGTTGCAATAAGTTGATAATTGCGCGTCCTTTTGCTTGGCGTTGCGCTTCAGGAATTTCATAAGCCTTGGCGCTATAAACCTTTCCTAAGTTTGTAAAGAACAACAATGTGTCGTGGGTCGATGTTACAAACATTTTTTCAACAAAGTCTTCATCTTTTGTTTTGTGGGCTGTTATACCAACTCCACCACGATGTTGAGCCTTATATTCGTCTGTAGACATGCGTTTTACATAACCTAAGTGAGTCATAGAAATAATAACATCTTCTTCAGCAATAAGGTCTTCAATGTCAATTCCGCCCATATCCATGCTAATTTCGGTCTTTCTTTCATCACCGTAGGCTTGTTTTACTGCTTCTAAATCATCTCTAACTATTTGAAGCACGCGTTCAGGCTTTTCTAATATGTCTTTAAGGTCACAAATTAGCGCTTCAAGAGATGCAAGTTCTTCTCTAAGTTTTTCAACTTCCAAACTTGTAAGTTTTGAAAGCTTCATTTCTAAGATTGCGTTTGCTTGAATTTCATCAAGTTCAAACTTGCTTGTTAAGTTGGCAATGGCTTCTTGCTTGTCTTTTGATTGTTTGATTGTTTTAATAACTTCATCAATACTTGCAAGGGCGATAACAAGACCTTTTACGATATGTTCTCTCTCTTCTGCTTTTCTGAGGTCAAAACGAGTTTTTCTTACACATACTTCTTTTTGATGCTCAAGATAATAATAAAGCATCTGTTTGAGATTAAGCACCTTTGGTTCGCCATTGACAAGTGCAAGCATGATAATTCCACTGCTTTGCTGAAGCATAGTGTGTTTATAAAGCGAGTTTAAAACAACTTGTGCATTTGCGTCTTTCTTAACTTCAACAACAACTCTAAGACCCATACGGTCACTTTCGTCGCGCAGGTCAGAAATGCCTTCAAGTTTTTTGTTTTTTACAAGGTCTGCAATTTGAGTAACAAAACGCGCTTTGTTTACTTGATAAGGAAGTTCGGTGATTATTATTCTTTGTCTGCCTGTTGAAGTTTCTTCAATTTCAGCGCGACCTCTCACCAATATTCCGCCACGGCCTGTTTTGTAAGCGTGTTTAACAGCGGTGCGTCCCATAATTATTCCGCCTGTTGGATAATCAGGAGCAGGAATAATTTTAATAAGTTCATCAATATCAATTTCTGGGTCATCGATAAGCGCTTGAACGCCGTTGATTACTTCAGTCAAGTTGTGAGGTGGAATATTTGTTGCCATACCAACGGCGATACCGTCAGCGCCGTTTACGAGAAGGTTTGGAAATTTTGCTGGGAGCACTGTTGGTTGCATCAAAGTGTCATCAAAGTTTGGATAAAAATCAACAGTTTCTTTGTCGATATCT
>JAZSLO010000090.1:0-3015 GCA_045535415.1 Eubacteriales bacterium | reverse complement strand
CTACCAAATGAGCTAAATCCGCGTTGTGTTTTTTCTGCCGTTTTGGTGCCTCCGATCGGAATCGAACCAATGACACGGGGATTTTCAGTCCCCTGCTCTACCAACTGAGCTACAGAGGCATAAACAAATCCCTGCGGCAGAAAATATTTTGTTTTGGCGACTCGAATGGGGCTCGAACCCATGACCTCCAGCGTGACAGGCTGGCGTTCTAACCAGCTGAACTACCGAGCCGTATTGGTTAAAACATTTTAAACTATTTACTTTCAAGACTTAAAAAAGTCTGGCAGGGGAAGAAGGGCTCGAACCCACGACACGCGGTTTTGGAGACCGCTGCTCTACCAACTGAGCTATTCCCCTGTATGTCTACAATCGGGAACAAATCACCGCTTTGTCCGGAAAAAATCAAGTCCTCTACAAACGATTGCTTGAGTAGTATATCACAACAAAAACCATTTGTCAAGCCTTTTTTTCACATTTTTTAGACTAAATTTTTTTGCCTTTTTACCCTTATTTTATGTTATTTTTTACCAAAAAGTTACTGCTTGCGTTACATTCTTATTATGTTCCGCTTTTTTTCTTTTATGATTTTTTCTTTTTGAGCAGCGCAGGAACACTTATTGAAACTCCGATGAGCATAAGTGCAGCCCAAACGAGAATAAGATTTCCCCAACCAATGCTTGTTACCGCATTTGCAAAAATCGTACTTGATGCGGATGCCGCCATATAACTTACAAAGTCAAGAAATCCTGTTGCACTTGATACCATTCCCGTTTCACGAAGACTCGGGCAGTATATACTCCAGAGCATAGTTGCCGCGCCGTTTGATGACATTATGGCAAGAACAAGAAGAACTATGTTGACAACGGGTGATTTTACAAAATACAACAGCGCAAAGAACACAAATGACAAAGAGAACATCAAAAACAGTGTTCCGTTCATGTTGTGTTTCATTTTCTCATATATAAACACTGCAATAAAAGTTGTAAATGATATTATAAGCGTTGCACCCGTGAAGATAAGTGCACTTTGTTCATCTGAAAATTTAAGATGTTGAGCAATATATGTGGGCATCCAGAAAACAACCGTTGTGCGCACAATTCCCGTGAGAATTGATACGAGAGTGAATTTCACAATATCTCTTGCAAGAAGCGACTTTATACCGCCGCTTTCCTGCTTGAAAGAATCAAATTGATGATATTTTACAATGCCTTTTTTCTCAAAAAGGCTAAAGCAGACAAAACATATTATCGCCATCGTCCAGAGAACGCCGGCACTTGAAAAGAATACGCTCTGCCAGGTAAGTACAGCTGCGAGAAGTCCTGCCGAGGGCGAGCCGAGAAAAGATGCAAATGTATATCCAAGAGAACATCTTGTGGCATACACAAGAGTTGTATTTTCGGACACAACCTTTGTCATTGGCGCATATATCATTGAAAGAAAAAATCCGGTCATCGCATATACATATACCGCCATATCGGGACTGGGCTTTGAAACAAGTGCAAAGCATGTATTGGTAACACCTGCCAGAAACAGTCCGAAGCTTATCATATATTTTGCCTTGATTTTATCGCCTATCATACCGTTGATAAGCTGACCTACGGCATAAAAGATGAAATATAATGAAGAAACTTTTCCTATGTAACTTTCTGTAAATCCGCCCGAAATCATCTGGGGTGTAACTGCACTCAGCACATTCTTTGCAACATACACCGCAAGGTATGATACCGAGCAGAGCGTTCCAAGACAAAGTGCACTTGTCAAATCTTTATTTTTTAAATTTATTTTACTCATTTTCTGCCTCTTGTATGTTAAGTGATGTTAAAATACGTTTCAAATGTTCGTTTCTGGGATTGTTATCCATATCGGTTTTACTTCGTATATATGCGCACAAAGTATCAGTAAGCAAAAGTTGACTTGAGCGTATATGAACCTCACTGTTTGATGTTTGTGCCGCATAGCTTGACGCTACAAGCACATCATCGCAAATCTGTGCAAGCGGAGAATACTCGTTTGAAGTTATGCACACCGAGGGAACGCCTGACAGTTTTGCATTTTCAACGGCATCTATCATACCTTTTGTCTTTCCCGACGACGAAATCGCAATTATAAGACAATCCTTATCAAGCATCGTTGCACTTAGCGAACAGGTGAGAACATCGCTGACAAAGGTTGCGGGAATTCCAAGCTCCAAAAGCTGATAGCAAAAGTCTGTTGCAACTGCAGCAGAACGGTATACCCCGCATATTTCGACTTTTTTCGCATTCATAATTCTTGTGGCAACGCGCTTTAGCGTTTCTTCGAAATTAACCTCGTGTGTAAGTCTGAATGCGGACACATCCGCCTGAATAATTTTATGAAGAATTTCTTTTAGCGTATCGCCCTTTGAAACAACCGCAGACTCTGTATAATCCGCCTCACCAAAACTTGCACAGATTTTAAGTTTAAGGTCGGAAAATCCACCCTTTACAAACTTGTTTGCAAAGTTTATTATGCTTCCTTGCGAAACACCTGCTCTCTTTGAAACCTCGGTCATTGACATTTTCACAAATTCCGCAGGATTTTCAATTATCAAAGACGCAATGGCACTCTCGACACCCGTCATATACTTCTTTTGGGATTTTATCTTTGCAAGAACATTCAAATCCATATTTTCGCCCTCGCTTATTGAGTAATTCTCAATTTTCATTTTTGACAGTTGAGTATAGCACCCAAGAGTAGTTTTGTCAACACTTTTTTCAAAATATTTCTTATTTGTCAGAATATACAACCAAAAAACACAAATTAAGGTGTTTAATTGTTGCAAATATCTCTTGACGAAATTTAAAAAATGCTGTATAATACTGTGAAATAATATAAAGAGAGGAATGTTGAACCTTATGAGTAACTTTACCGATAAATTTGCAAAAGAAGGCCATACATTTGATGATGTGCTTCTTGTTCCTGCAAAAAGCGATGTTATGCCAAACACTGTAAGTCTTGCAACAAAGCTTACAAAAAAGATAAACCTTAATATCC
>JAZSLO010000094.1:0-4182 GCA_045535415.1 Eubacteriales bacterium | reverse complement strand
CTCCACACGGAGGCAGCCGTCATCACCCCTGCCGCAAAACCGAGGATGGCCCGCTGAAAGCGGCCGTCCGGCTCGCTTGAGAAAAAACACCATGGCCGCACCCAGCGCCGTCATCCCGAAGGTAAATCCGGTGCCCGCCGCCGCCCAGCCAAGAGAGTCCAGCATACGTATCAACGCCCTTTCTTTGATTCGGGCGGAACGACGCCCGTATGCCAGTATAGGCGGCAGCCGCTCCAAATGCTCCCTTTTCACTTAACGTGTTGGTTTACGCCTATGCAAAAATCAGCTGGCGATTTACAAAAAGAAACGGCTCCGTCTTTCGGGACAGAGCCGTTATATCAATTCGACAAATTGAAGTTTGTGCTTCAACAATTCAGAGACTTAACCATGACACGGTCATTCAAAACCTCGTAACCAAATTTCTTATACAGTGCATGTGCATCTCTCGTAATCAAAATGCCGCGCAACCCTGCGTACTGTGGTAATTGCTCAATATATGATATCAGAGCCGTTCCTAGCCCATTATGCTGGTAATCATTATCAATGATTACATCACAAAGATAGTAGGTCGTGGCATAATCGCTGATTACTCTGGCAAACCCGACGAGTTTTCGCTCGTCTTCAATATAAACGCCATAACAGGAGGAGTTGTATGTTGACTTGTCGATTTGCTCTACTGTACGTTTATCAGCCCAGTATGTCATTCTTAGTAATCTGACGATATCTTCCAGATTCATCTTTTCAATTCCATCAATAATCTTAAAGTTCATAGTACTCCACTCCCTTACAAATTCTTATTGTCTTACTGTATTACAACTACATCATAATCATAGCATACTTCTATCCATTTGTCTCGCTCCGGAGATGAGAATGCATAATTATCTTTTAAAGTGTATATTTTTTGTTCACCAATACTTATCTCGGACAGAGAGTTATTTTATCAGTCATCAACTCTTGTGCCGAGAATTTCAACATTTTCATTGAAAAACTGTGCAAATCTTCCTTCGTCAAGCGCCTCTCTTATTCTTTCCATAAGAGTGTTGTAGAAGTAAAGGTTGTGAAGAACGCAAAGTCTCATTCCAAGCATTTCACGCGCTTTGAAAAGGTGCCTTATATATGCTCTTGAGAAGTTTCTGCAGGCAGGGCACTGGCAACCTTCCTCAATAGGTCTTTCGTCACGCATATACTTTTCGTTGTTGAGATTCATAAAGCCTTTGCTTGTGAAAAGATTTCCGTGTCGAGCGTTTCTGCTTGGCATTACGCAGTCAAAAAAGTCAACACCGCGTCTTACTGCCTCAAGGATATTTACAGGTGTTCCGACACCCATAAGGTATCTTGGCTTGTCCTTTGGCATAAAGGGCTCAACAACATCAATTATTCTGTACATTTCGTCAGCAGTTTCACCTACCGCAAGACCGCCGATTGCATATCCTGAAAGTCCTTCAAGTTCCGCAATTTCTTTCATGTGGTCGGCTCTAAGGTCTGCATAAGTGCTGCCCTGGTTAATTCCAAAAAGCATCTGGTTTGGGTTTATTGCATCAGGCAGGGAATTGTTGTATTTTACCTGTTCAATACAGGTTTTAAGCCATCTTGTAGTTCTTGCACATGAATTTTTGGCATAGGTATATTCAGCCGGATTTGCTACACATTCGTCAAAAGCCATAGCAATAGTAGAGCCAAGGTTTGCCTGAATGTTCATACTTTCTTTCGGACCCATAAATATGCGTTTTCCGTCCATATGTGACGCGAATAATACGCCTTCTTCACTGATTTTGCGAAGAACTGCAAGGGAAAACACCTGAAATCCGCCGCTGTCGGTGAGGATTGGTCCCTGCCAGTTGAAAAATTTGTGAAGACCGCCCATATCACGAATGACATCGTCACCGGGACGGATATGAAGATGATAAGTGTTTGAAAGTTCAACCTGACACTTTATCTGTTTTAAATCGTCAGTTCCGACACCACCTTTAATTGCGGCAGAAGTGCCGACATTCATAAACACGGGAGTCTGAATTGTTCCGTGAGGAGTTTTAAATTCGCCTCGTCTTGCAAGGCCTTCCTGCTTTAAAAGTTTAAACATCTCTATTTTGCCTTTCGAATATTATAATCTGTCAAATATTTTTTCAAGTTTTTGTCTTGAAAATTCACTTATAACGGGCCTGCCGTGAGGACAGTATAAAACCGCATCGTTTGTAAAAATTTCGTTTAATATGTAACTGTTGTCAAGGTCAGTGTTCTTGTCGCCGCCTTTGATTGCGGCTCTGCAAGCGGCTGAAAACAGCGCTTTGTCAAAGATTTCGCCTGAAGAACGGCTGTTTCCGTCAGAAAGTTTTCCCGACAAAAGAGTGAGAATATCTTTTGTGTCAGATTCCTTGAAAACACTCGGAATTGCGCGGACAAGGAGGGTGTTTGAATCGAACTCGTCAAATTCAAAACCTATTTTTGAAAAATAATCCTTGTTTTCAAGCGCCGCCTCGGCTTCTTTTGGTGTTAAAGTAACCGTGATTGGCTCTAAAAGATACTGGCTTTGCGCGTCACCACTGGAATTCTTGAGCTTTTCATAAATAATTCTTTCGTGAGCTGCATGCTTGTCCACAATGTACATTGATGACTTGTACTGTGCAATAATGTAAGTATCAAAAACCTCGCCGATATATTTTGGTTTTTGTGTTTTTTCAATAGGTATTATTTCTTCCTGCTTTTTGGTTTCAATGTATTCAATTTCAGGCAAGGTCTTTTCCTGCTTTACTTGATTATTTTGAATAATTGATGGCTGTACTTCATCCTTTTTTTCTTCAAAAACAGGATTGTCAAATACAAAACCCTGATTTTGTTTTATGGATTTTATTATTTTCTCATTGTTGTCTTTTGAAACCTCATTAAAAGAAACAGAAGGTAATGCTTTTGAATTGTCTTTTGTAATGACTTCAGGTAAAACAGGAGTTTCTCTGTACAAATTTTCGGGAGTTTTGGGTTTTGGTGAAATACTTTGAGGCATTTCAGGCTTTTTCTCCTGAACCTCTTTGATTTCGGAAACAATATCATTTCCAAGACCCGAAAAAGTCACCGATGAAGAAAGAGTGTTTTTAACCGCAAAGTAAACTGTGTCAAATATTCTTCTTTCATCAGAAAACTTGATTTCAAGTTTTGCAGGGTGAACATTTACATCAACAAGCGAAAAATCAATGTCGCAAAACAGAACGCATGCAGGGAATTTTCCCGTAGGACAAAAGCCTCGGAAACCCTCTTCAATTGCCGCCATCATTGTTCTTGAGCGGATGTATCTGTTATTTACAAAGAAGTTCTGTAAATTTCTGTTAGGTCTTGAAAATTCGGGTTTTCCGATAAATCCGTGAACCCGAATCCCTGAAAGTTCATAGTCAACGGGTAATATGTTAGACGAAAAATCTCTGCCAAGTGTGGCATAAATTGCGCTTTTTAAATTTGAGTCACCGGGAGTCTGTATTTTTGTTGTATTGTCTGAAATAAATGTTACAGAAATGTCAGGGCGGGAGAGAGCAAACTTCTCGCAAACGGCACCCACCGATAAAGCCTCTGTTGAGTCTTTCTTTAAGAACTTTCTTCTTGCAGGAACATTTTCAAAGATGTTTTCAACAGTAATTGTAGTGCCTTCGGGACATCCTGCCTCTTCAAAAAGTGTCTGTTCACCAAATCTGCACTCAAAAATTGTTCCCTCAACATCATTTTTGCGCCTTGTTAAAATACGCATTGTCGAAACAGAGGAAATTGCCGCAAGAGCTTCGCCTCTGAAACCGAAAGTTGAAATATATTCAAGGTCGGCCTGATTTTTAATTTTGCTTGTTGCGTGACGGAGGATACATTTTGGAACATCGTCTTTAGTCATACCGCAACCGTTGTCAGTAATTCTGATATAAGAATTTCCGCCATTTTTAATTTCAACTGTTATTTGTGTAGCACCGGCATCAGCACTGTTTTCAAGCATTTCTTTAATAGCACTTGATGGTCTTTCAACAACTTCACCGGCAGCAATAAGGTTTGCTGTTTGTTTGTCAAGAATGTTTATAATTCCCAAAATTATTCCTCCTTTCGCACAGATAATTTATTTTACCAAATTAAAGGTGCTTTGTCAAGAAATTCGCAAAACAAAAAGCACATCAAATGATGTGCTTTTTGTGGCGCGGAAGGAGAGATTTGAACTCT
>JAZSLO010000038.1:0-2407 GCA_045535415.1 Eubacteriales bacterium | reverse complement strand
CACTTTCTCAGCCTAAAGAAAACCCAAAAGATAAAAAACAGGAGAAAGCCCACTGACTTTCTCCTGTTTCGTTATTGTCTTACGACTTTGTTCGCGGTTTAGAGTTATGCAAGCTCAGCGAAGTACTTGATTGTACGAACCATCTGGCTTGTGTAGGAGTTTTCGTTGTCGTACCAGGAAACAACCTGTACCTGATATGTGTCGTCATCAATCTTTGCAACCATTGTCTGTGTTGCATCGAAGAGTGAACCATATCTCATACCGATAACGTCGCTGGAAACGATCTGGTCTTCGTTGTAACCATAGGAGTCATTAGCAGCAGCCTTCATAGCAGCGTTGATGCCTTCCTTTGTTACGTCCTTGCCCTTAACAACTGCAACGAGGATTGTTGTAGAACCTGTGCATGTAGGAACTCTCTGAGCAGAACCGATGAGCTTGCCGTTGAGTTCGGGGATTACAAGACCGATAGCCTTAGCAGCACCTGTGGAGTTAGGAACGATGTTAGCAGCACCTGCTCTTGCTCTTCTGAAGTCGCCCTTTCTGTGAGGACCGTCGAGAATCATCTGGTCGCCTGTGTATGCATGAACTGTTGTCATGATACCGGACTGGATGGGTGCGTAATCGTTGAGAGCCTTAGCCATAGGAGCAAGGCAGTTTGTTGTACAGGAAGCAGCAGAAATGATGTTGTCTTCCTTTGTAAGTGTATTTTCGTTAACGCTGTAAACGATTGTGGGAAGGTCATTGCCTGCGGGAGCGGAGATAACTACCTTCTTTGCACCTGCATCAATGTGAGCCTGGCTCTTTTCCTTTGAGCAGTAGAAACCTGTGCATTCGAGAACTACGTCAACACCGATTTCGCCCCAAGGAAGATCCTTTGCGTCCTTTTCAGCGTAAATCTTAAGAGTCTTGCCGTCAACTGTGATTGTGCCTGCTTCGTCATCAGCGCAAACAGTGTGAAGGTTTTCGCCGAGTGTACCGCAGTAACCACCCTGAGCTGTGTCGTACTTGAGAAGGTTTGCGAGCATGGAAGGCTTTGTGAGGTCGTTGATAGCAACAACATCGTAACCTTCTGCACCAAACATCTGTCTGAATGCAAGACGACCGATACGGCCAAAGCCGTTAATAGCAACTTTAACTGACATTTTAAATTCCTCCAAAAAATAATATTTTAGTGATCCATAATTTCACAACTGCATTTTACCACTATTAGCCTATTTTTTCAAGTATCTTTGCCAAAGTTTTCACATTCTTAATATTTTATATAAAGAGTGAACAAAATAATGTAATAAAAAGCAACTTTTATATAAAAATGACTAAAGACTTTGCTAATAGTTTTTGCGCTTTTACAAATACTATGCACATAAAGAAATTAAAGAGAAATTGATGTATTCATTCTTGACGGATAAAACAATAAGTGTTATACTGAAACAAAGATAAGAAAAGGAGGCGAAATCTTTGGGAATTTTGTTTAAAAGACAAAACGATATAAAAGTATATGACCAAACTCTGCCCGAGGATACGCTTCTTTGTTTCAAGGCGGCAGATGGGGACATAAAAGCGTTTGAAACACTTGTCAGAAAGTATGAGCGCTTTGTGTCGACTTGCGTGTATCAGGTTGTGGGAAACACACAGGATACTCTTGATGTGTCGCAGGAGGCATTTTTAAAACTTTATAAAAGCCTTTCGACATTTAAGGGAGAAAGCAGTTTTTCGTCATGGCTTTACAGAATTGCAAAAAACTGTGCACTTGATTTTTTAAGACGAAAAAAAGCACCTGCTGTCAGTATTGACGAGCAGGACGAGGACGGTAAAAGCCTTGAAATTGCAGACGAAGATGTAAAATCAAGTCCAGAAAAAAGCCTTCTTAGAAAAGAAAAACACGAGATTTTGTGGAAGTGCGTAAATAAACTTTCGGAAAGTCATCGCGAGATAATAGTTCTTTGCGATATTAACGGATATACATATGAACAGATATCCGAAATGCTTGATATTAAAGAGGGGACAGTAAAGTCAAGACTCTTCCGTGCAAGAGAAACTTTGAAAAATCTTCTTTTGGAAGAAAATTATTTTTAAAAAAACGGAACATATTGCACAAATATGCGTCTTTAAATATGTACAAAATGATAGAAAGGAGTAGACGGCAATGGAAAATAAGGACAATAAAGATATAAATGAAATAATGGATGCACTTAAAAGCGACCTTGGTTCTTTGCAAGTGCCGGAAATTCCTGAAGGTAAAATAAGCGATGCGGTAATGAAAAAAGTGTCGCAAAACAAAAAAATTGCATTCCCGAAATTCAGAATTGCAAATTTTGCAGGTACTGCCTGTGCACTTGTAATTATTGCGGCTATCGTTATTGCAAACCCCAATGTTTTTGATACAACTGTTGAAAATAACAAGGCTGAT
>JAZSLO010000154.1:0-2996 GCA_045535415.1 Eubacteriales bacterium | reverse complement strand
AAGTTTCTTCGTGAAAGTTATCCGAATGTAAGAATTGAAGGATATGTTCTTGAACTTGTGCTTTCGGATAACAATGTCAATGAAAAGGGCATTGCGGATATTTTCTGCGACCTTGACAAAAAGGACCTGACACCCGACTGCATAGTTCTTAATGCGGCAAACCTTGGAATTTCACAGAAAATATTTGAAAATCCCCTTTCGGATTTTGTAAATGTTATCAACACAAATGTTGTAGCAAACTATTGTATTATTGAAAATGCGGCGGCAAGAATGAAAGAAAAGAGCGGCGGAAGTATTATTTTTGTAAACTCAAATACCGCATACCGTGCAATCCCAGACAGAATTGCATATTCCACATCAAAGTCAGCACAGCTTGGTATGATGAGCGCCTTGGCACTTGGTCTTGGAAAATTCGGAATTACAGTAAATGCCGTTCTTCCCGGAATGATAAAGACAGACAGATGGGAAAGCAATTATAATAATTGCAGGAGCGCTCTTTCCGCGTATACACCTCTTGGTGATATCGCAGAATTTGCCGATATTGCAAATGCGTGCTGGTACTTTGCGGAAAACGCTAGAAATACAACGGGTGCAGAGCTTACTGTTGACGGCGGTAATATGATTCAGCTTTACCCGATAGTTCCGGAAAACAAGTAAAATAAGTTTGTTTTTTAAAAGCCTCCCGAAAAATCGGGAGGCTTTTTGTATTTGCGGTTTTAATCTTCCAGAGGTGCAATTTCCTTTTTGTAAATGCGTTTGAGAAATATCGCAGAAAGTATAAGAGAAGAGATTTCTGCTATCGGGAACGAATACCAGATAAGATTTACATCCTTTGTTAAAGTTGCAATGATAAATGCCACGGGCACAAGCACCACAAGCTGTCTGCAAACCGACACAATAAGACTTAAAACACCATTTCCGAGTGCCTGGAATACCGAGCCTGCAATAATGCAGAAGCCTGCAAACAGATAACTGTAACTTATGGAACGCAGAGCGCTTGTGCCAATCTTTACTATTTCAATCATATCCGCATCGCCCGTATCAAATATATAAAGAAGGGTTTCCGGTATAAGCTGGAACAGAGCAAAGCCTATAACCATAATTATGCACGCATACATAATGCTGAATTTTATGGTTTTTACAATACGACTTCTTTTTCTTGCACCAAAGTTGTATGCAATAATGGGCACCATTCCGTTATTTAATCCGAACACGGGCATAAATATAAAGCTTTGGAGCTTGAAATATATTCCGAAAACCGCCTGAGCCGTTTCTGCCACTCCTGCATCAAAAACTCTGACAATCTGATTTATGCACACATTCATAACAGAACCGATTGATGCCATAACGATTGAGGGGATTCCGACTACATATATCTTTTTTATAACCTTTTTGTCGGGCGAGAAAATTTCTTTTATGGAAATTTGTATTTCCTTGTTGTATTTTAAGTTGAGAATAAGCGCAACAACCGCCGCCACTGTCTGACCGATAACTGTCGCCCACGCAGCACCCGCAACACCCATTTTAAGTGTGTAAATCATAATGGGGTCAAGAACTATGTTTATAACAGCACCTGTTATCTGTGTTGCCATACTGAGTGTTGTCTTTCCTGTTGACTGAAGAAGTCTTTCAAATATAACCTGACCGAAAATACCTGCCGAGGCTATCATACAGATGCTTAAATAATCAAAGCCATATGCCGCAACTCCGGGGGAACTTTTGAAAAACACAAAATACGGTTTTACAACAGTTAATCCCAGAAGCACAATTACAAGCATACTTACAAATTCAAGGAAAATGCCGTTGTTTGCCGCTTTGTTTGCTCTTTTGAAATCCTTTTCGCCAAGGCTTTTTGATAAAAGAGCATTGACTCCGACACCTGTGCCGACAGACAACGAAATCATAAGATTCTGAACCGGGAAAGCAAGGGACAGTGCCGTGAGCGCATCCTGGCCCAGACGGGATACGAACATTGTGTCAACAACATTATATAGAGCCTGAACAAGCATTGATATCATCATAGGGATTGCCATTGACAAAAGAAGACTGTTTTCTTTCTGGGTTCCCATTTTATTTTCTTTTTGCATGGTTTTTTCTGACATTTTTATCCGCCTTTTTCAACAAAATCGACTTATTGTAACACATTTGTCTTTATAGTGCAAGAGATTTGACAAAATCCCCTAAAAACAAATGTGAAATTTGTATAAAATGGGTATTGTAATTTTATGACATTTGTTGTAAAATGAGTGTAGCAAAATGCTAATATATCATTTTAATTTCAGGAGGAATCCCCATGAAAAAGTTTCTCAGCATTATTCTTGCGGCAGTAATGGTGTTTGCATGTGTTGCACTCGCTTCCTGCCAGAAGGACGAAGTTGTAGATGAAAAGCCCTTCAAGGTTGGTTTCATCTGCCTTCACGATGAAAAGTCTACATATGACTTGAACTTCATCAACGCAGCAAAAGCAGCAAAAGAAGCACTTGGTCTTGATGATTCTCAGGTAATCATTATGACAAACGTTCCCGAAGGTAACGAATGTTACGAAGCAGCAGCAGACCTTGTTGACCAGGGATGCAGCGTAATCTTCGCAAACTCATTCGGCCACGAAGACTTCCTTATCCAGGCAGCAAAGGAATTTACAGATGTTCAGTTCTGCCACGCAACAGGTACAAAGGCTCACACTGAAAACCTTCCTAACTACCACAATGCTTTCGCTTCCATTTACGAAGGAAGATACCTTGCAGGTGTTGCTGCAGGCCTTAAGATGAACGAAATGATTGAAGCTGGTAAGTTCACAGCAGAAGAAGCTAAAATCGGTTATGTTGGCGCATATACATATGCTGAAGTTATCTCCGGTTACACATCCTTCTACCTTGGCGTAAAGTCAGTTTGCCCCACAGTAACAATGGATGTTCAGTTTACAGGCAGCTGGTATGACGCAATCGAAGAAAAGAACGCAGCAGTTGCTCTTATCAACAGAGGCTGCAAACTCATAA
>JAZSLO010000036.1:0-2027 GCA_045535415.1 Eubacteriales bacterium | reverse complement strand
TTTAACGAGTTTCTTTTCTAAGCTTTGTTCTTTCTCTCGTCTTTCGTTGTTCAATTTTCAAGGTTCGATTTCGCTACCCCTCTTCTGACGGGCAGCCTATTCAATATATCACATTCTTTTCCTCTTGTCAAGTACTTTTTTAAATCTTTTTTGGATTTTTTTGAAGTTTTGTGTTACATTCTAATTATTCCCCGTCAAATTCCTTTTATACACATTATTTGGAAAAGTTTTGATATTTTCCAAAACGACTTGACAAAACTAAATATATATGGTAACATAATCAAAAATACAAACAGGAGAAACTGGTACAATCATGGACGACGGCAGTTGTGTCGGGCATAATGACACATCTACAATAAACCTTTTGAAATACAAGGCATACCTACGAAATCGAATGCGTAGGCATGCCTTTTTGTGCGTTAATTACTTTTTGACCTGATTTCAAAAATTCTTTTAAAACAACTTTTACCTTTATTATATTATTCAGGAGGATTTTATCTTGGCAGACCAATTTATATGGCCGCTTATACTTCAATTTACACTTATTGCTCTCAACGCGATTTTTGCCTGCGCGGAAATAGCGGTTATTTCGATGAAAGACGCGAAAATTTCAAAACTTATCGAACAAGGCAACAAAAAAGCAAAGAAGCTTGCAAAGCTCACAGAGGAGCCTACAAAGTTTTTATCAACCATTCAGGTTGCTATTACCCTTTCGGGATTTTTAGGTTCTGCTTTTGCGGCTAACACATTTTCGGACTACATAACCGATTTTATTTTATCACTCGGCATTGCTTCGACATACAGAGGTGCAGTTGATACAGCATCGGTTATCGTAATAACTCTCATTCTTTCTTACATTACTCTTATATGCGGCGAACTTGTTCCAAAGCGTATTGCTATGAAAAAGACTGAGAAAATCGCACTTGCCCTCACTCCCCTTGTTTACTTCATTTCAAAATTATTTACTCCCCTTGTCTTTTTACTTACAAAGTCAACAAACGGAGTTCTTCGAATGTTCGGCATTGACCCGAATGAAAAAGACGAAGAGGTAAGTGAAGAAGAAATAAGAATGATGGTTGACACGGCAAGTGAAAACGATGTCATTGACGAGGAAGAAAAGGAAATCATTCAAAATGTATTTGAATTTGACGACCTTACAGTCGGTGAATTCTGTACTCACAGAACAGACCTTGAATTACTTTTTGACGAGGACGATGTGGAGGAATGGGACAAGACCATTCACGAAACCCGTCACTCGCTCTACCCTATCTGCAAGGAAACTGTTGACAATGTTATAGGCGTTCTCAACACAAAGGACTATTTCAGACTCTCGACAAAAGACAAGGAAACAATTATGAAAGAGGCTGTGCGTCCAGCATACTTTATTCCCGAGGGAATTCATGCAGACGTGCTTCTCCGTCAGATGAAAGAAACAAGAAACCACTTTGCAGTTGTTCTTGACGAATACGGCGGAACAGCAGGTATTGTCACAATGAACGACCTTTTAGAGCAGATTGTGGGCGACCTTGAATCCGACACTCCTGCAAGCGAGGAAACTCCGGAAATTGAAAACATTGGCGAAAACACATGGAAGATAATGGGTACTGCCCCGCTTGACGAGGTTGCAGAGGAACTTGGCATTGAATTTGAAGACGACGAAAACGAAACATTTGGCGGTCTTGTATTCAGTTCTTACGGCTCTGTTCCCGAAGACGGAACAACATTTGACATTGAAATCGGAAGACTTCATATAAATGTTACCGAAATAAAAGAACACAGAATTGAAAGCTGTATTGTTGTTGTCAGTGAAATCCAGGACGAAGAATCAAATGACGGCGTAAACTCTGCTGAGGTTTACGGAACTGACGAATAATAAAATCAATCATATAATGAAAGCAGATGCACAACATCTGCTTTTGTTTTTTATCTTACCCCCTTGACAAACATAAATTTATGTGCTATACTTAAGTCACTTTAATAAACTAAAGCGATAAAACGCGAAAAGGAGTAAATTACAATGAAAAGAT
>JAZSLO010000009.1:0-4529 GCA_045535415.1 Eubacteriales bacterium | reverse complement strand
GTTAACGGCGACCTTGTTGTGACGCAGTATACAATGAATGATATTGCAGACCTTGGTCTTTTGAAAATCGACTTTCTCGGACTTCGTTATCTTACTGTAATTCACGAGGCTGCAAAGAGTGCAGGGATAAGTATTTCAGACATTCCTCTTGATGATAAAGAAACCTATGCTCTTATATCAAAAGGCAAGACCGAGGGCGTTTTCCAGCTTGAATCACAAGGTATGAGAAGCCTTCTTTCGAGAATGGCGCCTAGAAATATTGAAGATTTAACGATTGCCATAAGTCTTTACAGACCAGGCCCTATGGACAGTATTCCAAAGTTCCTTGAAAATAGAAAAAATCCCGAAAAGGTGCAGTATAAGAGTGAAAAATTAAAGGAAATTCTCGATGTCACAAACGGATGTATTGTGTATCAGGAACAGGTAATGCAAATATTCAGAAGCCTTGCGGGATATTCCTTTGGCAGAGCCGATATTGTAAGACGCGCCATGTCAAAGAAAAAGCAGAGCGTCATGGACGAGGAAAGACAGTACTTTATATATGGCAAAAAGGACGAAAACGGAAACATCGAGTGTATAGGTGCAGTTAATAATGGTGTATCCGAACAGGCGGCAATCGAAATATATGACGATATGTCAACCTTTGCGCAGTATGCATTCAATAAATCGCATGCGGCAGCGTATGCACACCTTGCATATTTTACGGCATACTTAAAGCGCCATTATCCCACACACTATATGGCAAGTTTACTTACCAGTATTCAGGACAGAACCGAAAAGGTTGTTGAATATATTGATGTTTGCAAAAAACTTGGCATAAAAGTTAAAGGCTGTAATGTAAATGAAAGCTATAAAAACTTTTCAACTGACGGCAAAAGCCTCACAAGCGGACTTTATGCAGTAAAGAATGTGGGCGAAAGCTTTGTCCGTGATATTGTTAATGAAAGACAAAAAGGGAAGTTCAAGAGCTTTGAAGATTTTCTGTCGCGAATGAGTAAAAACGATATAAATAAGAGAATGATTGAAAGCCTTATAAGAGCGGGCGCACTTGACGGACTTGGAGCAAAGAGAAGCCAGCTTCTCTCAAGTTTTGAAGATGCAATTGACACTTTAGTCAGGAGAAACCGCCATAATGTCGAGGGACAGTTTGATATGTTCTCAGTTGCAGATGTTGATGAGAAAGTCGGAGAGCTTGTAATAAACTACCCCGATATTCCCGAGTTTTCTCAAAATGAACTTCTGGCAATGGAAAAGGATATGACGGGAATGTATATATCAGGTCATCCACTCGATGCTTTTTCAAAGCAGGCAAATGCGCTGAAATGCGATAATATTTCCGATATAAATGAGGCAGTGTCATCGCAAAATTCATTTAAGTATAAAGATAAAACTCAGACAACATTACTTGGGCTTATTTCCGATAAAAAGGAAAAAGTCACAAAGAATGATACCAGAATGGCATTTTTAACACTTGAAGATACAACGGCGCAGATTGAAGTTATAGTTTTTGCAAATTTGTATAATGAAAATGCACACAAACTTTATAAAGGCGCAATTGTCGGAATCAGAGGCGAAATTTCCATAAAGGAATCACGGAATGATGCCGACGGCGAAACAAAGAATGAGCCTAAAATCATTCTTAAAAGTATGTTTGATGTGCTTGATAATGAAAAATTTAAAGGCGAAAGTCCAAACACACAAAGCGCATCCGTAAAAATCAATCTGTCGTCGCTTCTTGATGAACAAAATACGCAGACACAAAAAAAGGAAAAATCAGACAAAGATTTTGACTTTTATGTGAAAGTTAAAAATCAGGAAAGCTCTGAATTTTCAAGATTTATGGCACTTTGTGATGTATATAACTATGGTAAAACCGAACTTTTCGTGTATTTTGAAGATACAAAGAAACTGACAAAAGCAAGCGGAAGACATATCTTTGTGAGTGATACTATGTTTGATCTTTCAAAGCAAATACTGGGCGATAAGAATGTCGTCAAAAAAGAAAAAATATAAATTTTATTTAGTGGAGGAAAAGAAAAGTGTTTGAAAACGCAAAATGGATAGCAAAAAACGTATACAAAAACTGGAAGGGTCCGAGTGTGGATAAAATGCCGCCCTCGCCCTATATTGCAAAGACTTTTGATGTTTCGGGAAAACCCAAAAGTGCAGTTTTAAATATCTGTGCTCTTGGTCAGGGCGCATACTATATAAACGGAAAGAGAATCCCTGATTCATATATTCCGTCGCACCCGTCAAATTATGAAAAGAGCGTAATTTATACAAGCTATGATGTAACGGATATGTTGGACAAAGGTAAAAACCGCCTTGGCATAATTCTTGGAAACACAAGATATGCAGACCTTCGTGCCGGATATCTTTTCAACTATCCTAAAATGATATGCCAGATGGATATTGAATTTGAAAATGGCGAAAAAATGAGTATTGTCAGTGATACTTCGTTTAAAGTTCACGATTCTTATGTTCTTTTTTCCTACGCAAGATGCGGTGAAATTCAGGATGCAAATTTAAAAATCCACTCCTGGTGCGATAAGGACTTTGACGATTCGGATTGGGATAACGCAAAAATTTCCGTCGGCCCCGGAGGTGCTTTGAGACCCACAGTTTGTCCGCCAAGAAGAATAAAAGAAGTCCTCGAGGGAAAAGAAATTTCAAGAGGTCTTTTTGACTTTGGCATAAATACGTCAGGCTGGTGTAATGTTAAAATCAAGGGTAAAAAAGGCGACAAAGTGCAGATTCTTTATGCCGAAGATTTGACGGAGGATAAAAAGAACGCGGCCAGAACTTTCGGCAGCGACAGATTTGACAATAAGGAAATGAAGCATAGAGGAATATATATTTTGTCGGGTGAGGAGGACGAATTTGAAGATTTGTTCTCGTATCACGGATTCCAGTATATGCAGATTGTGGGCGACTTTGAGTATGTAAGTGCAAAGGCTATGACTGTATATACCGATATTGAAAAAACTTCACACTTTGAGTGCGATAATGATATGATAAATAAGATTTATAAGATGTGCTCAAATTCCATTGTCACAAACTGTCAGGTAGCAATGGTTGACTGCCCGCAAAGAGAACAGAATGAGTGGACGGGCGACGGAATGCTCACAGCACAGACAATAAATCTTTTGTATGATGCTTATAATATGTATTATGAATGGATGCTCAAATTCCAGGATGACCAGTCACCCGACGGAAAACTTCCTTGTATTGTTCCGGCATTCCAGAATTCAGATATTTATCAGGGAAATGGCCTTGACTGGAGCAGTGCCATAGTTTTTATTCCGTATTATGCTTATAAGTATTCGGGAAATAAGAAAATTGTCGAGACTATGTGGGATAATATGGAAAGAATGATGCAGTATTTTAAAAATACTTCCGAAAACAATCTCATTGATACAGGTCTTGGCGACTGGGCACATCTTGACGAAGATAAAAAGTGCCCTATAGAAATAACGGATACAGTGTACTACCGTCTTGATGCTCTTATGATGGTGCAGCTTGCAAGAGAACTTGGAAAAGATGACGCAAAGTACGAAAAGCTTGCCGAGTGCATAAAGAGAGATTTCCGTGATAAATATGTAAAAGACGGAAAGGTTGACAGTGATAATTTCACAGCAATAGTTTGTGCAGCATATTCGGGAATGCTTGAGGAAAACGAAATAAAAAGTGAACTTTCAAGAGCGCTCGGAATTGTGGAAAAGAATGGCAAGGGCTTTACGAATGGAGTTCACGGACTTCTTTCGATGTTTGATGTTTTAACCGAGAACGGATTTGTTCAGGAACTTTTTGATTTGATTGTAAATCCAAAGTACCCGGGATATGCAAAGTCTGTGTCTGAAGGGTATACAACAATTCCCGAAATATTCAGTCATATCCCGAGTTACAGCAGAAACCATCAGTTTAAGGCAATGGTAAATGCGTGGATGATAAGATACCTTGCAGGTATTGATACAAAAGGCTTTGGTTTTGATAATGTTACAGTTAAACCTTCTTTTGTAAAAGGCATAAACAATCTCAAGGCAAACGCGCTTGGCGTGAGTGTTGAATATAATGAAAAGACTTTCACAGTTGAAAGCCCGTATGCATTTACACTTGATTTAAATGGCGAAAAAAAGAAACTTTGCGCCGGAAAGTATACTTTTGAAAGATAAAAAATAAAAAAATAAAAATGGTCACTGAATTTCAGTGACCATTTTTTATGTAAAAAATCATCTTTCTGACATAGGAATATACTCATTGACTTTGTAAGGAGTCTTGTATGCAGGACGGATAATTTTTCCGCCGGTTAAAATTTCTTCCATTCTGTGAGCACACCAGCCGGCAACACGGGCTGTTGCAAAGAGGGGAGTGTAAAGTTCAGAGGGAATTCCGAGCATTCTGTAAATAAGACCCGAGTACATATCAACATTTGCGCATATTGCCTTGTCGTTGTGCCTTACATCAAGGAATACCTTCGGGGAAATTGCCTCAATTCTCTGGAGAAGATTAAATTCATCCATAAAGCCTTT
>JAZSLO010000122.1:0-5679 GCA_045535415.1 Eubacteriales bacterium | reverse complement strand
ACCTTTGCAAAATCAGGTGTTCCCATAAACAATATCTTTAGCATTCTCAGTCTTCCTGTTCGTACATTTCTGTTGCTCTGTCACAATAAAGCACACCGTCAAGGTGGTCATATTCGTGTAGGAGGCATCTTGCGTAAAGTTCCTCTCCCGTATAGATGAACTCTTTTCCGTTTCTGTCAAGTGCTTTTACAGTAACTTTCATCGGTCTTTTTACAATGCCGACTTTTCCCGGAAGTGAAAGACATCCCTCACTTCCCTCCTGCTCACCCTCGCTTTTTATAATTTCAGGATTTATAAACTCCAAAATTTCGTGTTTTCTCGGGCGTCTTCTTCTTGAATCATTCTCATCGTCCGGTGTTACATCCACAAGATAAATTCTCTTTAAGTATCCAACCTGCACCGCTGCAAGTCCTACGCCGCCCGAGGCTATAAGTGTATCTCTCATATCGTCAAGCAGTGTTATGACTCTTTCGTTTATTTTATCAACAGGTTTTGACACCTTTCTTAAAATATCGTCTTCTTCTGTTACAATTTTGAGTATTGCCAATTTATTATCCTTCTTTCCAAGTGGTAAAACTAATTTTAAAGGTTTGTGGGATTTACATCCGCACTTATGCTTACATTTTTAACTGCATTTGTATATCCCGTCAAAAGACTTGAGAGCATTTCGCGGAAACTTTTATTATTAGCGCACTTTATCATATAGCGCATTCTGTAATTTCCAGATATTTTATAAACATCACACTGAAACGGTCCGTAAAGAATAAACTTTACATCCGAAAAATCCTCTTTTGCAAGTTTATTTATTCCCTCACCGAATTTCTTTACTGCATTTACAACATCATTTTCAATTTTGCCCGTAAAGTTAAGAGTAATAATATCGCAGAACGGCGGAAACAGTGCCGATTTTCTAAAGCGAATTTCATTTTCATAAAAAGTTTCATAATCCTGAAGCGACGAAAGTCTTAAAATATCATTATCGGGATTATAGGTCTGAATTACCGCCATTCCCTTATCATCACTTCTTCCTGCTCTGCCGAGAACCTGTGTCAGAAGCGAGAAAGTCTTTTCATTCGCCCTGAAATCGTTTGCATAAAGCGATGTATCTGCATTTATAACACCAACTAGTGACACATTCGGGAAATCATGTCCCTTTGCAACCATCTGTGTTCCGACAAGAACCCCTGCTTTTCCTTTGCGGAATTCGTCTAAGATTTTCTTATGTGACATTTTTCCGCCCGTAGTATCTGCGTCCATACGTAGAATTTTTGTGTCGGGGAAATTCTTTTCAAGCTGTGCCTCAAGAAGCTGAGTTCCTGCACCCATATAAACAATGCTTTCGTCTTTTTTACATGACGGACAAACTTCAGGCATATTCTGCGTATGTCCACAATAGTGGCACACCATTGTATCTCTCTTATAACGCTTATTTATATGATGCGTCAGCGTCACCGAGCAATTAGGGCACACAAATGTATATCCGCATTTTCTGCACTGTGCAAAAGACCGAAATCCGCGTCTGTTAATAAACAGAATTGCCTGCTTTTTATTATCAAGTGTCTTTTTTAGTTCATCTTTTAAAGTAGTCCCGAGTGTCTGCGGAAGAGCACCTTTGCTCTGGTCAGTTTTTTCGTCAATTTCAAAGTAACTTTCTCCCCTCATATCGTGGAAAACAACCTCAGGAAGTTTTGCGTTTCCGAATCTTTGAGTAAGCGTCAAAAGTTTATATTTTCCGCTTTTTGCCTTATAAAAACTGTCGACCGACGGTGTTGCCGATGCCAAAAGCAAAATTGCATTATTATACGCACATCTGAATCTTGCAACATCTCTTGCGTGGAACTTTGGACTTTTATCGGATTTGAAAGAAGATTCCTGCTCCTCGTCAATTACAACAAGTCCAAGATTCTTGACAGGTGCAAAAACGGCAGAGCGAGTTCCAATAACCACCTTTGCCTTATCTTCGGTGATTTTTTTCCACGCATCCATTCTCTCGCCCGCTGAAAGTCCAGAATGAATAATTGCAACATTATTCCCAAAGCATCCTGCAAATCTCATTACATTCTGGCTTGTGAGTGCAATTTCGGGAACTAAAACGATAACGCTCTTTCCTGCATCAACAACACTTTGTGCGATTTTTAAAATAACATTTGTCTTTCCACTGCCAGTAACCCCATACAAAAGCGCCGCCGATGCCTTACCCTCACTTTGCATTTCACGAAGGCTTTCATAAGCTTTATTTTGCTCATCATTGAGAGTAAAATCCTTATACTCCTCTTTTGCCTTTTCAACATCAAGAACCAACTCATTTCTGTCAGTTTGAATGTTTTCATAGACAATAGCACCTTTATTCAAAAGCTCTTTTACAACAGAAGCACCCGCACCCGAAATTTCACAAAGTTCGGTTACGGGGCAAGGCGATTCATAAGACAAAAGCGTTTCAAATACACTCATCTGTTTTGGGGTAAGGTGTGTCTTTCCTTCAAGAATATCAGACACAATTCCAGCCCCATCATTCAGCACCACACACTTTTCGCTTTTAGTGTTGACAATACATTCATATGTCTTGTCAGATGTAACATATCCCATTTTTTCAAGGGACTTTACGCAAGCAACAGCGCTCTTTCCAAAGTGTTCTGCCAAATAAATCTCACTGACAGGCGAGTTTCTTTGTATCTCACAAAGCAAATTCTTTGCCGAAAGATTTATGGGCAAAGAATCTGCATCTATTTCTTTGTCTGCGGTATACTCTCTTGTTTCCTTAACACCGAGTCCCGACGGCAACGCGCACTTTGCCGCATCACCGAAAGAGCAAAACATATGCTCTTTCATATACGCGCAAAGACTCATCATTTCGTCGGTAATATTCATATATTTCCCCGGAACTCCAAGGATTGGCTTTGTGAGTGTCAAATCACAAGTTTCAGATATTCTTGTGACAACCGCATTTTTTGTCTTGTTTGCGCCGCCAAACGGCACAACAACAACACTTCCAATCTTAATTTTACCTTCAAGTTGGGAGGGTATGCTGTAAGTATACTCTTTATCAATATGATACGGCACATTTACAATGTGCACACCTGCAAAAGACACACTCCCACCCGCCTTTAAAAGAAAATTAATTTGAAATACGCTTATTCAGCCGAATCCTCACCCATTGCACATTCAGCCATATGATTTTCGGATACCTTCTGTGCCTCGGGAGAAAGTTTTATTAAAATTTCGCCCTCATGGAAAAGACGCACCGCGTTCTTTATGGGCTTTTCGTTTGTGTCAATCTTCATTGTTTCTTCAGGATACGCAAAAACATCTGTCTGAGCGTCGCTATTCATCATTTTGTCTGTTACAAACTTTGCGCCTTTTGCCGCCATCATAACAAGCATATAGCGATTGTACTTATTGTTGTGAGAAAGTTCCTGAATAGAGGGATTTTGCATTTTTGATAACTCCTTTAATTTAATTGCTGTTTTGATTTATTTTTACAGTTTTTTACTGAAAAAATTCACTTATATATTCGTATACATTCAAAGGCTTAAGCGACTCTGTTCTTACTGCACTTATTATATCATAAGCACATTCATCGCTCTTTCCGTCGCGGTTGAGTGCGATATAATCGTACATAAGGCACGAGCGGATTTCTCTTTCCGCAATTTCAAGTCTGCGCTTTATAACATCTTCATCCTCGGTTGCCCTTGTATGTAGTCTCTTTTCAAGCACCGCTTTATTTTCAGGTGCTATAAACACAAACAGTGCACCGGGGAATTTTTTCTTAATCTGCACAGCACCGTTTACTTCGATTTCAAGTATGACATTCTTTCCCTTTGAAAGCATATCATCAACGAAAAATCTCGGTGTTCCGTAATAATTTCCGTTATATTCGGCATATTCTATAAGCTCATGATTCTTTATCATTTGCTCGAACTTTTCGCGGCTTATGAAAAAGTAATTCTTTCCATCAACCTCACCGGGTCTCGGTTCTCTTGTTGTTGCAGAAACAGAATAAACAAAATCTTCGTGTTCAAGCACTCTTTGTAAAACCGTTCCCTTTCCGACTCCCGACGGGCCGGACACTACAACAAGTCTTCCTTTTTTGATTGTTTTTTTATCAGTCATTTTCGCTCTCCGTATCCCCAGATTCAGAGAATACTCCGTTGATTCTTCCCTGAACTGTTTCTGTTGTCAAAGCCGACAATACAAGGTGTCCGCTATCTGACACTATTACTGCTCTTGTCTTTTTTCCGCCTGTTGCGTCAATAAGTTTTCCTGCCGTTCTTGTGTCCTGTATAAGACGCTTAATGGGCGCTGCATCCGGACTTACAACAGATACTACTCTTGACGAGTTTATCATATTTCCGTAGCCGATACTTACAAGTTTCATTGCAAATCAAACACCTTTCGACTTTATTACTCTATATTCTGTACCTGTTCTCTTATCTTTTCAAGTTCGCTCTTTACTTCAACAACGATTTTTGCAATATCTGCGCTATTACACTTTGAACCCGTTGTATTTATTTCGCGATTTATTTCCTGAAGAAGAAAATCAAGTCTTCTGCCAACCGGCTCATCGGAATTTGACTTTATCATTTCCCTGAACTGTGTCATATGCGATGCAAGTCTTACAAGTTCTTCATCAATTGCCGTTCTGTCCGCAAAGATTGCAACTTCCTGGATTATTCTTGTCTTATCATACTCTTCGCTCGCGCACATTTCCTGAACTCTCGCTTCAAGCTTCTTTGCGTACTCCTCTACAATCTTGGGACTTTCCTTTTCGATAATTTTCACATAATCCCCGATTGTATCAAGCTTTAAAAGAATATCCTTTGAAAGTCTTTCTCCCTCTGACTTTTTCATTGCTCTGAAATCATTCAATGCCTCATCAACACAAGGTGAAAGTCTTTCCCAAAGTTGTTCCAATGTTTCTTCTTCTCGCTTTACTGTTGTGAATACATCTCTGTTCTGTGCAACAGTCATTACTGAAATATCGTCCTTAAGGTTATATTCGTTCTTTAATTTTTCAAGACACGCAAGATATCCTGTCAAATAAACTTCATCAAGCGATACAACATTGTTTTCAGCACCGGGCAGAGCCTCTGTGTTTATGTATATATCAACCTTGCCTCTTGTTGCAACTTTTGAAAGAGACTGCTTTATCTTTTCTTCGCATCTTGAATAGAGTCTTGGCATCTTGACATTTACATCAAGGTATCTTGAATTTACTGATTTTATTTCGACGGTTATTATACTGTCACCGCACTGGTTTCTCGAATAACCGCAACCTGTCATACTAAGCATTTTTACATCCCCGCAAATCTTTTACACAGCAAAATCGAAACTTTGCCATATAACTAAATATTTATTATAATTATATATTAATTGCCTGATTTTGTCAAGGGATTTAGCACCTAAAACACCAACAAATAAGAGGCTTTTCGCCTTTTTTGTATATAATATATTTTTTTATAAATTGCTATTGACAATTTTTGCAAAGTAATATATAATACTATTTCGTGGAAAGGTATTCTTTTTTGATTACCCTTCCTCCTTACCTTGCAAATTTGAATGCGAGGTCATATGTCCAGAAGGAGGTGCTAAGAATGGAACAGCTTACATCAAAGTATGAGTCCGTTTTCATTGTTAAGCCCGAACTTACAGAAGAGGCAGCTAAGACTGTACTCGAAAAGT
>JAZSLO010000114.1:0-9992 GCA_045535415.1 Eubacteriales bacterium | reverse complement strand
AAGTTTTACAACACGCATTCCCGCCGAGTCATCTTCTTGCATTTCCTCATCGTCAAGCGAGAACATATCAATGCTTTGCGCGGCATATGTTGAGACAGAGTTTATAAAATCGTAAAGATCAAATTCGTCAAAGTATATGCTTTTTTTGTTGAGCGTTGCATCACCGCAGGCGCTGCATAGCCCGGAGTAGTAATAATTCTTAGTATATTCCTCAGGACCGTAAAAAATATAGCATCCGCCAAGGCTTTGCGATTTTATTTTTTCTTTAAGAAGGGATAAATTCTGTGCATGTATAACTTCAGGTTTTTCTCTGAAAGTACTTTTTGCCATAATTTTCACTCCTTTATATAAAAAGATGATTTTCCGTATGTGTTTGAAATTTTTTCGTGTTCCTGTCCTTTTTTTAGCCTTGTGAAAAACTGCAAAGCGTTTGGTACATCATCCGACACCATATTGTAATCCTTGCCGCAAGGCATTGGGTAGTACGCACATATGTCTTTGTGTCCGTCAAAATCATTGATGTCAAAATTTTGCCCGAGAACAATAAAACACTCTTTATTTTTGTCTTTAATTTCCAAAGCGTAATTGTCACCCGTATCAGTCAGGGTTATACAAAGACTGCCCGGGTTTTCAAATTTGTTAAACGGTAAAACTTCAAGTCCGTATTTTTCAAACTGTTCTTTTAATTCTTTGCAAACCAAAGTGTCAGGAACAAATATTCCTGAAAGCCCGAATCTTGCTTTAAAAAGGTGAACATTGTGTGCCAGAATTTCAAAGTTTGTATCATTTTGGTCAGGCAAAATCAAAAGATAGTTTTGCTTTTTGTGTGTATCAAACGCAAGATTGTTTGCATCTGTGCAAAGAATTGAATCGGGATTGACAAGAAGATATCCGTCATCTTCAAGTTTTATGCTGATTTCAAAATCATCTTTGCTTTTTCCAAAGTATGAAACTTTGAAAACGCTGTCTTGATTTATAAAGTTCAAGAGAAACACTGTGCCAAGGCATATGCTGTATAAAACAATTATACATAAAAGCACACGCACAAGAATTCTTTTTCCAAAGGAAATAAGCAAAACGCATAGTGCCAGCGAAATAAGGTATGGAATAATGACAGAGTTTTGCGCCTCACACGGAATGTATGAATATTTTAAATATGCGAAAGAGTCTGAAATTTTTATGATGATATTTATGATAAAATTACAAACATTTCCAAGAATTTCAGGCAGAAAATGAACTCCCGGCAAAAAGGATACAAAAGCGAGAATAAGAAGTAAAATAAGTGATATCTCGCAAAGAAGCGAAACGCAGAGAGTTGAAACAAAAGAAATAAGAGATACCGAGCCAAAAGAAAAAGCACTTATTGGAAGCGTAAAACAAACTGCGCCGAGATTTATTAAAACTGCACATAAAAGAATATGTAAAAATTTTCCGAAAAAAGTTTCTTTTACAGGTGTGTTATCAAAAAGAGATGACATCATAATAACGCCGAAAGTTGCAATAAACGAAAGCTGTGCGCTTATATCCAGAACAACATACGGGTTTAATAAAATCATAAAGGTGGCTGCAAGGAAAAGTGAAATAAAACTGTCGCCCTTTCGCCCGAAAATAAAGGCGGTGTATGTAACACATGCCATAATTCCGGCTCTTATGACAGAAGGGGAAAGACCCGTGAAAAACATATAGAAAACACAAAAGCCTATAACACAAATTCCTAAAAGCTTTTTGTGAAGCGTGAGCTTTTTGAGAATCACACTTATAAATCCAAGAATAATCGAAAGGTGCATTCCCGAAACGCACAGAATGTGCGAAAGACCTGCAGCTCTGAAACTGTCCTTTAAAGGTTTTGTGAGGGATGATTTGTCGCCAAGCAAAAGAGCCTTTGCAACATATACGCTGTCATAATTGTAATTTTCAGGGATATTTTTGAAAAGACTGCTCTCAATAAGATTTGAAAGCCTTGAGAGAAAAGTGCCGTGACCACTCTTTTGCGAAGATAGAATTTCAGCTGTCGCAAAATTTATAAAAACCTTCTTTGAACGAAGATAGTTTTGAGTGTCAAATTCACTCGTGTCAAGATTTGAAATATCATCGCATATTCCCGAGAATTGAATTTTGTCGCCTCTCTTTGCAAAGTCACCCGAAAAACAGGTAATGCGCGCTTTTGGTGTGTGCGAAAGTTCTTTTTCGTCAATGTGTGTAAGTGTTACAAAAAATGTCGAGTAAGACGAAGATGATGAATAACTCGACGAGTCAACATTTGCCGTGTATATGTGGGTTTCACCGGAAAATTTCTCTGCGAATTTTTGGCTTGGGATTTCGTGTTTAAGGTGTGCTGAAAAAGGAATAATACACCCAAAGATAATTGTCAATAAAACAAACGGAATAAAAATAAACTTTGATTTGTAAATTAAAACCGAAATTACAACAAGTGCCGCTGCGAGAAAAATCGCAAAAATAATGTTAAACTTTGACGGATATAAAAGTGTAAGAAAAGCTCCGATGCAAACCATAAGCCCCGAGAAAACAAGGGGCTTTGAAATAAGCGGGGAATCACTCATAAATTCTTGAGAAGTCCGAAATTATCATAAGGTTGTCTGCTTCAAAAATATCTTCCTTTGGCATGACTACAGCACTTTGTGTGTGAGTATCAGGCTCCGGGATAATTTCGGATACTGTTCCGAGAATAAGACCTTTCGGGTATGTTGAGCCAATGCCCGAGGTTAAAATTCTGTCGCCGGGTTTTGCCTTTGAACCCTCGGAAAAACCTTTAATAAGACAGCGGTTTTTGGTAAACATTTCAAAGTCGCCCGTAAGAATACCGGTACTTCCCGAATTTTCGTTGTAAACACCGATGTTGACATCATAAGAAGTTATGTATCTGCACTTGCAGCTTGTAAAATCAGTTGAATAAACAACACCCACAAGATATCCGTCAGAGTCAATAATCGGCATATTTGATGCAATTCCGTGGAAAGAGCCTTTGTCAAGCGTGAATGTTGCAATGTAATTTGAACTGGACCTTGCAATAACCTTTGCATTTACAAATTCAAAATCGCTTCTGTCCCTTTTAAGTTCAAGGTATGCATATAAATCGTCATTTTCCTTTTGTAAAAGTCTGTTTTGCGACTCAAGAGAGGAAAGACGCATATTTTCCTGCTTTAATTTGAGATTTTCATCGGATAATTTCTTTATAGACTGAAAGTGAGTAGTAAGCGTAGAAATTCCGTCATAAACCTGCACAGCTGCACTCTGAAGTGGAGTTGCTATAAAATTTACGGTTTTAGATAAAAAAGAACCCACGGGGCTGTTGTAAGTAACAAAACAAACGCAGGATAAAATCACGGAAATGACAAGACATATATTAAAAAAGAAATTTTTCTTTTTGTAGCGGATTTTCAATACATTCACCTCTGTTTTTCAAAGTGTCTTTAAAAAATTTATAAAATACGGTTTACATATGAGAGCAAACTTATTATAATAAGTATAAAGCAAAAGAGTACACTTTGCAATAGATAAATGTAAATTTACGGAGGATAAAAAATGCGACCTCTGATACTTTCCCCCTGCGGAAGCTTTGAGGCTCTCAAGAGCGCAGTCAATGCGGGTGCGGACGAAGTTTATTTCGGATTAAAACAATTTAATGCAAGAAATTCAGCATCAAATTTTGACGATGACGAGCTTAAAGAGGCACTTAAAATGTGTAGAATCTTGGGAGTTAAAACAAATATCACTCTCAATACTCTTTTGACGGACAGAGAAATTCCAAAGGCACTGAATATGGTGTATGACGCGGCAAGTCTTGGTGCTGATGCTTTTATTGTTCAGGATTTGGGTCTTGCAAGTGAAATAAAAAGACAAATGCCCAAAGTTCACCTTCACGCAAGCACGCAGTGCGCGTGTCACTCAATGGAGGGTGCTGAAAAACTTTATGAAATGGGCTTTGAAAGAATAGTTTTAGCCCGAGAACTTGATGATAAGACCATAAAGGAAATAGCATCTCTCGGATTTGAAACAGAAATGTTTGTGCATGGTGCTTTGTGCGTGTGCCATTCGGGAATGTGCCTTATGAGTTCGGTAATCGGCGAGCGGTCGGGAAACAGAGGACTTTGTGCACAGCCTTGCAGACTTCCGTATTCGATTGATGAGGGTAAAACAGGTTATCCTTTAAGCCTTAAAGATATGTCTTTGGCTAAAGATATACAAAAGATAATTGACACTGGTGTTACATCTCTTAAGATTGAGGGCAGAATGAAAGCACCCGAATATGTGTATGGTGTTACAAAAATATATAAAACACTTGTCACGCAAGGAAGAAATGCTGCAAATGAGGAAATTCAAAAACTTTCAGACCTCTTTTCAAGACAAGGCTTTACAAATAAGTATTTTACAGGCGAATATAAATTTGACAATACTGATATGTACGGTGTAAGAACGGTGCAGGATAAGAAAAATACCTTTGAAAATAAAGGTGTAGATTCTGATGTTCTTCAAAGAAAAAGAAATATAAAAATGAAAGGCTCTTTTACAGAGGGACAAAACGCAACACTTTGTCTTGAATGTGATGATAAAAGAATTGAGTGTGTGTCTGACTTTGTGTGTGAAACCTCAAAGACAAGACCTGCGGGGGTAGATGAAGTAAAAGAAAGCCTTACAAAACTTGGCGACACATATTTTGTGTGTGATGAGAGTGATATTCAGGTTGAAATTAATGGAGATATCTTTCTTCCAAAATCTCTTGTCAATGCTTTTCGCAGAAGTGCGATGGCAAAATTGGAAGATAAACTTTGCAGTATAGAGAAAATCCAGAGAATTGATGTGACAAGTGAATTATCAGAAAAACTCAAAAGCGCAAATGAGAAGTGTATTCACATTTGTGCAAGGAATATGGACGGACTTTCAAAAATCAAAGAATTTGAAAATGTAAAATATGTGTCAGTTCCGCTTGAATGTTTTGAAAATGCCGAAAATAAAGATTTTGATGTTGTTTTTGAAAATAATATAACCCTCGGAATAAAAATGCCGAGAGTTATGTTTGATATGGAGAAAGAAAACGCAAATAAACTTATAAAAAAGGCAAAAAGCCTTGGCGCAAGGTACGCATATATTTCAAATATCGGGCAGATTGATATGTGCAAAAAACAAAACCTTCGCCTTTTCGGCGCACACGGACTTAATGTATATAATTCGCATACCTTAAAGAAACTTTCAGACGAAGGTTTTGAAAGTCTTTGTATGTCGCCTGAATTAAACACGGCACAAATGAGGGATTTATATAGACAAGAGGGTGTAAAATGCGAAGTTTTCGCAAAAGGACACCTTGACTTGATGGTAACGGAAAGTTGCTTTATAAGAGCAAATGGGAAGTGTAAAAACAATCATCTTGATGCTTGCGCTTATCTTTGCGACAGAAAGAATTATAAATTCAAAGTTGGCGGAGAAAAGAGACTTACTGACAAATTCACGGGATGCAGATGTATAATATATAATTCCGTTGAAAATACACTTATCAATAAAAAAGAGGAGCTTTTAAAGACGGGTGCAGATATTTGCCTTGTTCTTGTTTAAAAATGAAAATAGGAAATATTGAAATTAAAAACGGGCTTTTTTTAGCACCAATGGCTGGTGTTACGGATAAAGCCTTCAGACATATGTGTATAAAGTACGGCGCACAGTTTGCCACAACGGAAATGGTGTCCGCAAAGGGAATATGCTACGGTGATAAAAAGACGGGAACATTAGCTGAAATTCCCGATGGGCAAAGACCGAGCGCTTTGCAGCTTTTCGGAAGTGACCCTGAAATTATGAAAAAGGCGGCAAAGATTGTTCGGGAAAAGTACAACCCGAATGTTATTGATATAAATATGGGTTGTCCTGCACCAAAGATTGTAAATAACGGCGAGGGAAGTGCCCTTATGAAAAACCCCTCTCTTGTGTATGACATAGTAAGTGCTACAAAAGAGGGAGCAGGAGATGTTCCCGTCACCGTTAAAATAAGAAGCGGATTTGATGAAAATAGTATAAATGCCGTCGAGATTGCACAGATGTGTGAAAGAGGCGGTGCGGCGGCAGTATTTGTTCACGGAAGAACAAGAAAGCAGATGTATATGCCGCCTGTGAATCTTGATATAATAAAACAGGTCAAGGAAAATGTAAAAATTCCTGTTGTCGGAAATGGCGACGTTGTAAGCGCAGATGATGCAAAGAAAATGTATGAATATACGGGCTGCGACGGAATAATGATAGGCAGAGGCGCACTTGGGAACCCGTATATTTTTGAAAGAATTTTGTGTGACATAAAGGGCGAAGATTATAAGGAAAAAAGCGCATCACAGATAAAGGCGGATATTCTTGAACATATAACAATGCTGTGCGAGGATAAAGGCGAATTTATAGGAGTTTGCGAATCAAGAAAGCATGTTGCCTGGTATATAAAAGGAATGCCGGGGGCTGCGAATTTCAGAAATATGGTAAATGTTGCAAAGACAAAAGAGGAAGTTTTTGAAGTAGTCGAGAGGGCATTTGACGAGAGTCTATAATATTTTGTCTGTAACGCTCCCTGAAATTTCCGAAACCTTCATATAATTGGTAGCCTTTGAATAAAGCATTTCGATTTTTTCGTGAATGCTTCCGGCTTTTTGGAGGTAAGAAAGCGCACTTTCGTGCATTTGCTTTGCACATTTTTCCCCGAAACGATAGTATGTTTTGTTTAAAGAGGCTTTTTGTGCCACGCAAAAACGCTTTGTGTTTATGATTTTGAAAGGAATGTTTTTCTTGTCAAGTTCAAGACAGAAACTGTCGTCGTAAAGACTAAAGCATACCTTTGAATCGGGAAAATATATTGCATCGGGAAGATGAGTTAATGTTGGGTCAAAACTTACATAAAAGTTTTGACCTTCTTTTTTTGCCTTTTCATAAAGATTTTCAAGATATATGTAGGAAATTTTGCGAAAATCCTTTAAAAAGTATATGGTCTTTGCTTGCTTTTCAAATGAGAAAAGCCTTGCATCACCTATGCACGAGTTTGCTCTTGTTATACGGGTGCAAATTTCTTGGGTTGGGGTTTTGTTCTTTGAAAGACGGGTAAATTTTCTGTCAATATCGTCATTCATTTTGTTTTTGTCAAGACAAAGATTTGTCATATCAAAAAGACTGTGTAACAGCTGTTTTTCTGCCGCAAGGAATTTGTAGGCAGCGGAGTAACAGTCGCTTTTTTCCTTTATAAGAGATAGTATTTCTTTGCCGTTTTTGTAAAGAGCGTCGGTGTCCCAGGCAGTTCCCATATTTATGATAATTTCTTTGACACCCGCGCACGTGGGGTCTGTTGTATGGGGAAAAGTGCCGTCAAGAATTGCACATTTCTTTTCCTTTATAACAATTCCGTCAAGTGAGAAGGGGTCTGACGAGCAGTGGTAGCATATAGGCGAAAAACCGTGTTCTTTACATTTCGCCGCCACATTTTTCATTAAAGTTGATTTGCCGACTCCCGGGCCGCCTTTAAGTATGTATATTCTGTCAAAGTTTTTGGGGTTGAAGGCGTCACTAAAAAAACTTTTAAATCCCTCGCTTGAATTTGCCGCGGCAAAATAGTGAGAACAAACATTATCAGAGAAGAAAACATCATAGGAATATTTCTCAAAATTCATATAAACAAATCCTTTCTTTGCGTTTTGTTTTATATTATGAAAAAAACTTGTCAGAGGTTAAAAGTAAAAAGAGAAAGGGCAATCACACAAAAAACCAAACACACATACAATAAAGCAGAGAGCCAAAAGCAAGACTGCCCCAGGCTTTCACATAAAAAGGGAAGGAGGATGGCCTTAATGGGTGGATGTCTCGGCAACGCATTTTCTGACGATAACATTTGGCTTATCATACTTATAGCTGTGATAATTCTCTGCTGCTTCTGCGGCTAAAATCTTGAAACTCCCATTTTTCAGGGAATAAATGTAAATAAGCACGAAAAAACAATAAAAAACAAAAGTCCGCCCCGAATTTCACTCATTCGGGGCGGATATATTTTACAAAAAAACAATATATAAGAAATGTGCCTAAAATGTGAGATATAAGGAAAATAGTGAGCGTTGAAATAAATCCTTACATATCGTACAATGATTGTGGAAGGAGGAAATAAAACTATGAAAAGAAAAATTATTTCTACTGTATCCGCACTTGCCCTTGCGACAACACTTACAACGGGTGCTTTTGCACAGGGTGCGGATAAATGCGGCATTTGTAATTTTAGTGTGAGTAATTTAAAGGAGCATTTCAAGACTGAATGCAATGTAAAGAATGTTATTTCCGACTTGCTGTCCGGCAAGGATTTTACATTTAATTCTTCTATTGCAGATATTATTGATGCGTGGATTTCGGAGAATTTTCCGGGACAAGACACTCAAAAACCCGAAAATGAGACCCCCGAAACCACACCTGACAACAATATAGACTCTGATGAGAATGAGAATGTTCCCGAAAAGCCTGAGGTAAATTTACCCTCAAAACCTGAGAGCGAAAAACCTCAGAAGCCTCCCGTAAATAATGATACAGACAGCGGAAATTCAGGTTCACAAAACAAAAGCTATGAAAAAAGAGTTGTTGAACTTGTAAATTCTCATAGAAAGGCAAACGGCCTTTCACCCCTCCAGATGGATTCCACATTAAATAAGGGTGCGCTTATCCGTGCAAAAGAAACTGTTTCGTCTTTTTCACACACAAGACCAAACGGCAAGAGCTGTTTTACTGTTCTTGACGAACTCGGATACCCTTACCGCACAGCCGGTGAGAATATTGCCTACGGTCAGTCCTCACCCGAGGCGGTAGTTAATGCCTGGATGAACTCGCAGGGACACCGTGAAAATATACTTAACCCAAATTATACAAAAATCGGTGTAGGATGCCATTCAAACGGAGGCACACTTTACTGGGCGCAGTTCTTCGCATCGTAAAAATAAAGTAAAAAATATTAAATTATCACACATAACTTTTTGATTTTCAAAAGGGGATGTTTTCGGCAAATACTTCTTCCAAAAGCCGAAAATGTCCTCTTTTTTGTTCTTTTTGAGGGCATTTTTTCATAAAATGGGTTAAAAAAAGAAAGCGAGAAAAAAGTTATGTTTAATGAGTATTTTGTAAAAGTCCCCAGCGCTTATTTTCATGAGTCACCCGAAAACGCATCGCCCGTCACCGATGAGGTGCTGTTTGGCACAAAGGTCTATACTGTCGATACAGATAAAGAAAAATGCCCTGACGGCTGGCTTTTTTGCACGACTACTTATGGGTATAAGGGCTATATAAATATATCAAAATTGTCGAAAGTGACGGGTAATAAGAACGAGGAAAAATATGTGGTTGTGTCGCCTTTCTGCGATGTTCTGGAAAGTCCCGAATATAAATGTAAACCTGTTTTCACTCTGCCAAGAGGAAGTGTTCTTGCAAAGACTTCGTTTTTCGGCGAAATTTGCGGATTTTGTGATGTAAATATCGGCACATCTAGATTCTATGTAAGAAGTGAAAACATCAAAAGCCAAAGCGATTTGCACAAAATGACGGACGAGGAAACAAAGAGAAGAAATATTGTAAATACCGCACTTTCCTACCTTGATACCCCTTATAGATGGGGAGGGAAAAGTGCGTCTGGAATTGATTGCTCGGGACTTTGCTTTATGGCGTATCATATGAATGGCGTTGAACTTTGGCGTGATGCAGTTCCCGACACAAAATATGTTTTCAGAATCCCGTTTGATGAATTAAAAGAGGGCGACCTTGTGTATTATAAAGGACATGTCATAATGTATATTGGTGGAAATGAATATATACACTCGTCGCAGACATTCGGGAGAGTGTGCATAAATAGTTTTGACCATAATAGCCCCGTTTTTTATGAAAAACTTTCGCATGGAATAATAATGTGCGCAAGAAGTGTTGCGTTCGGTAATTGAACTTGAAAAGGAAGTTTTACTGTGGTATAATTGATTGTAAACGTTTGACTATTT
>JAZSLO010000083.1:0-2029 GCA_045535415.1 Eubacteriales bacterium | reverse complement strand
AGAATCCTAACACAAACAGAGAGATTGATAAATATCTCATTGATGAATTGCGAAAGCTCGATAAATTAATTGAACAACAAAATCTTCTGTGTGGAAACGATATTGAAACACCGGAACAGCTTACAGCATACAGAACTTCTTGTGAAAATGAAATTAAAGAATGTGATGAAGCCCGGTACAGACTTCGCAAAATGTTAAAAGCGGCGGAAAGAAATGGTGATGAAAAAGAGATTGCAGAATTGAGAGAGCATATTTCTAATCTCACAAAGAAAATGAGAGCTTTAAGAAAAGAAATTCACATTTGCGACAGAATACAGGAACAGGAACCCAAAATTGAAAATAAGATAAATGAAATTATGAAAGATAAAGAGCGAAAGGAGATGAGCACAGATGAACGCTTCAGGAGACGCAGCAGAACAAATCGTGAGGATGACATTACAGGGCGTTGAGGTTGCAGGTAAGATGTCTATGGACGGAGCTGAAAGGCTTGTAAAACTTATCCTTGCTTCTCTTAAAGATACAAAAAGAACAAAAGGCAGAGCATCACTTAATACGATGTTAAAGTCCAATAAGCCGATTAAAGTTTTTGAACTTAAAGACAGAGATTTAAAAAAGTTTTGTCAGGAAGCAAAAAAGTACGGTGTAATGTATCACGTTCTTAAAGACAGAGATAAGAATGACGGTAAATGTGACATTATGGTTCGTGCTGAAGACTCGGCAAAAGTAAACCGTATTTTCCAAAGATTTAATCTCGGTGCGAACAATAAAGCGACTGTCCGTGCAAGTCTTGAAAAATCTAAAGGTGGTATTAAGCAATCACCGGAAAAACAAAAGCCTGAAAAAAGTGCAGAGGATAAATTTATTGACGAGCTCTTTTCAAAACCTCAACAGACAGAAAAGAGTTATCTTGAAAACCCCTCTATGGCGAAGACGGAAAAATCCCGAGCGTCCGAGCCTTCCTCCGGAGTGTCCGAACTCCGACGCAATACACGGGATGAAAAATCTTCACGACCATCGGTTAGAGCAGAACTTAACCGAATTAAGGAAGAAAGAAAAAAGACTGCGAATGGAAAAAATACTCCGCAGAAATCAAAATCAAAAACGAAAGGAGCCAAAACAAATGGCAGAACTCGATAAACTTTTCGGTAATGAAAAGCAGACAACAATTGAGCCTTATTCAAAAGATGATTGGATAAAACAAAAAAATGAAAACAGAGCATTGGCTTATGAAATGCTTGAAACAGCAACAGAGGAGCTTAATAATCCCGATACTGTTATGGCGTATCTTGATATTCAGAGTAAGTTTGACCGATACTCTGTAAGCAACGCTCTTTTAGTTGCATATCAGAATCCCGAAGCAACAAGACTTTGTGATTCAAAAACTTGGCAGAAAAATCATGTGTTTATCAACAAAGGCGAAACAGGAATTATAATTCTTGAACCGGGCAAGGAATATACAAGAGAAGACGGAAAGACAGTAACTCCGTATAATGCAAAGAAGGTATTTGATATTTCACAGACTAATGCAAGACCAAGACAGAACAGAACGAAAACACCGGATGCCCGTGTGGTTGTTAAAGCAATGATTACAACTTCACCTGTGCCTGTTAAAATCAGTAATGAGCTTCCCGAAGGTATAAATGCTCATTACCAGCCTGAAGCTAAAATGATTTTTATTCGTCAGGGTTTAGAGGGTGGTGATATTGTCCGTGCTCTCTCAAAGGAAATTGCTTTTGCAAGACTTGACAACGGTGATTTCAACAGAGAAAACCTCGAATTTAAAGCACAGGCAATTTCATATATTGCAACTTCGAGAGCAGGCTTTGAACCTGAACCTATCACAGCATTAAGTGATAAGTTTTCCAATCTTGAAGCAAAAGAAAAGAGAGCAGAACTTTCACAGGCTCGTGACCATGCAAATACGATTGCCAATACAGTACGAAAAGCACTTGAACCTAAAAACAAAGAACACGGCGACAGATAAGGCGGTGTGTTCTGTATGAGAGAAGCTAAAAGAGTAATAACGGTT
>JAZSLO010000206.1:0-3283 GCA_045535415.1 Eubacteriales bacterium | reverse complement strand
GGGAAGATGTGCTGTTTTTGTACATTTATATTATAGGTAAGACGAATAGTGTCGCGAAGATGGAAGCTGTCAAATTCCTGAATTTTTTCAATATTTTCATTTGCCACATCGTAAATTTGCTCTTTAAAGGAATAAAGATGTTTTGTGTCGGGGCAGGCGATTATAAGTTTTCCGCTTTGCTTTAAAACCCTTGAAAATTCATTTTCGCATATTGGTGCAAAAACAGAAATTATAAAATCAAAAGTGTTGTCGGGGAAAGGCAAATCAAAAATTCCCGCTACGGCAAAGTGCGCTCTTTGGTCTTCGGGCAGAATTTTCTCACTTTTCGATGCAATTTTAACCGACTCTTTTGATAAATCAATGCCGAAAAATTCACTCTCGCAAGTCAGGTTTTCACGGATGGTCCTTGTATAGTACCCCTCACCGCAGCCTGCATCGAGAATTGATATATCATTCAGATTGTCACTTTTTATAATTTCGCATATTTTCTTTGCCAGAGGCTCATAATATCCGCCCGAAAGAAAGGCATGGCGTGATTTTGCCATATCACCGCTGTCGCCGGAAAGGGAAGATATGCCTTTTGCCGCGGCAAGATTTACATAGCCCTCTTTTGAAATGTCAAAGCAATGATTGTTTTGACAGATATATGATTTTTCCTGTTTTGAAAGTGCATTTTTGCATACAGGACATAAAAAAGCCATATAATTGCTCCTTTAAAATATTGTACAATTATTTTACCATATCGGCTTTTGTATGTCAATTTATATTATATGTTTTCAATTTGTAAAAAACTGTTGACTTTAGAGCTTTAAAAATGTATAATATACTTCATAAGTGACTTTTTTACAAAAGAAAGGAAGAAACCCCAATGAAAAACAGCATAAGCTCACTTGTTCTTATGCTCTTGTGTGTTGTTCTTGTGGTTGTTGCAGCCGTTTACGGTGTATCACCCATCGGACTTCCCAGTGCATTTGACGATGACGCAATAAGTAAAGGTCTTGACCTTGTAGGAGGCTCGTCTGTAACATATATTGCAGAGCCTGATGAAAATGCACAAGACTTTGATATGTCAACAGCGCTTGAAACAGTAGATACAATGCTCAGAAAGCGTCTTGACACTCTCGGATACACCGAGGCAACTCTTGCAAGAGTAGGAAACGACAGAATAAGAGTTGAAATCCCCGGAATTGACAATCCCGAAGAAGCAGTTCAGAAGCTTGGCTCTACTGCAAAACTTGAATTCAAGGATTCCGCTGAAAAAGTAATTCTTGAAGGTAAGGATGTAAAGAAAGCAGTTGCAAGTTACGGACAGGTAAGCGAAACTTCTCTTACACCTGAATTTTATGTATCTCTCACATTCAGTGATGAGGGTAGAGAAAAGTTTGCTGTATCAACAGAAGAAATGGCAAAGCTTTCCTCAACAGGAATGAATTATATTGATATTTATCTTGATTCCGAACTTATTCAGAGAGCATCTGTTCAGTATAAGATTGATACAGACAGCTGTATAATTTCCGGAAATATGGATGAGCAAAGCTCGGTTTACCTTGCAGAACTCATTTCCGCAGGTCAGCTTCCCGTTGTTCTCCGTGAAATCGAACTTCGTTATGTTGGACCGACACTCGGCTCAGAAGCGCTTTCATCAAGTATCTTTGCTGCAGCAATCGGTATTCTTCTCATAATGGTATTTATGATACTTGTATACAGACTTCCCGGTTTTGTAGCCTCTGTAGCACTTGCAGGATATACAGCAATTATCGTAATTCTTATGATAGCATTTAATGTTAACCTTTCACTTCCCGGAATTGCAGGTATCATCCTTACAATCGGTATGGCGGTTGACGCAAACGTTGTTATCTATGAAAGAATCAAGGAAGAGCTCAATACAGGCAAGAGCGCAAGAAGCTCCGTTAAGAGCGGATTTTCAAGAGCATTTACTGCAATTCTCGATTCCAATGTAACAACACTTATCGCATCTCTTGTTCTCTGGTACTACGGTACAGGTGCAGTAAGAGGCTTTGCTATAACACTCTTTATCGGTGTTGTTGTATCCCTTATCACAGCGCTTGTAGTAACAAGAGTTCTTCTTGTTGCAATTGCCGATATGGGAGTTGGCAGATGGCTTCTCGGAGCAAAGAAACAGGCAAAGACACAGGAGGTGCAGTAAAATGAATTTCAGTATTATTAAAAACAGAAAATATATTTTCCTCTTTACTGCCCTTGTAATAGTTGCAGGAATTGTAACATTCTGTGTAAACGGATTTAACTGGGATATTGAGTTTATCGGCGGAACAGAACTCAGCTACGATCTTAATAAAACTATTGATAAAACAGACGAGGCAAATGTTGAAAGTCTTGTTGTTGATATAATCGGAAAAGATAATTTTTCTTCAACAAGAGTAGTAGGAGATAACAAAGATACAATTGTTATAAGAACAAAGCTTGTAGCACAGGACGATGAAAAAGTAAGTGAACTTCGTGAACAGGTAACACAAAAAATTGCTGAAACTTATGAAGGCGCTGTTTGGCAGTCTACAGATACAGTAAGTGCGGAAGTAAGCGCAGGACTCAAAAGATCTGCAATCCTTGCAGTAAGTGTTGCGATTGTATTGATGCTCGTGTATATCGCATTCAGATTTGAAGTGAGTTCTGCTTTTGCGGCAGTTCTCTGTCTTGCACACGACGTATTTGTTATGCTCTTTGCATACTCGCTTTTGCAGATTCCTATGGGTTCAACAGTTATCGCAACTGTTCTTACAATTCTCGGTTATTCTATCAATGCTACAATCATTATCTTTGACAGAATCAGAGAAAATGTAAAGCAGATGCCCGGCAAACCCTTTGCAGATAAGGTTGACCTTGGTGTTAAGTCAACACTTACCCGTTCAATTAACACAACAATAACAACTCTTATCACAATTACACTTATTTACTTTATGGGTGTAACTTCCATTAAGAACTTTGCACTTCCTATAATCGTAGGTATTATCGCAGGTTTCTATTCATCTGTATGCCTTTCCGGATGCCTCTGGGAAACATTCAGAAAGAAGAATAAGAGATAAATAAAATAAAGTATTTAAGGTCACGCGAATGCGTGACCTTTGCTTTTTTAAAAGGTGTTGACAATTTATTCATATGTGGTATAATTATACTGTATAGATATAAATTATGTTTTAATGGCGAAATATTGAAAAAACTCTTGCGGAGGATAGTATGGATATCAAACTTGATTACAGTGATGTAAAGTTTAAAAACGACGGAAGATTAAAACTTCTTATAATTG
>JAZSLO010000128.1:0-1614 GCA_045535415.1 Eubacteriales bacterium | reverse complement strand
ACCGAAGTTTGCAGGGATAACCTGTTCTTCCCATCCTGTTATAGCAGATGAAGTTGAACGGATTTCAACTTTAGGCATATCAGAAGGTCTTGCTACGCCGTCTTTTTCATCAAAGTTGATAACAACGCAAGTCTGCGCACCCTGTGTCTGTCCCTGGCTGTTCTGATACTTAACACCATCAAGAATCATATATCCAAGAGGTTCACCATAAAGTTCAGGGTGAGCAAGATAATATGCGGAATCGTACCAGCTAAGGCTGAGATTCATTGCCGCAACTACATTGCCATATCCGTTTGCTTCTGCAAACGCCGCCTGTTCAGACATAATCTGAACACCGTAGTTTCCGGGTGTAGGAATCATTCCCTTATATGAAGGAATAACTTTTGCGTAGGGGTTTTCAAGATCAACCTCTACAACATGCGCCACCTGGCGATGTGTACCTGCTGTATTATTGAGTACTATTTCAGACTCAACAATACCGGGGGCAAGTTCGTAATCAACCTTTGTGATTACCTTGTAGTAGTTGTCACTTGACTCTACAAAGTCAACACTTGCAGCAAAGGGTGAAATAACCATTGTGCTTGCAAGCATACAAATGCAAAGTACTAATGACAACACTTTTGAAAAATGTCTGTTCATTTTTCGTCCTCCTTTTAAAATAATGTTTATATCAAATTCATCTTTGCTGAATTTAACATCTTTTGAATTTATCGGATATTCATTTTCGGATCATTTTTTATAGGCTTTAAACATATGCTGTGGCTTTTGTCTTTCGGGTATAAGTTGCTGCTTCTAGGGGCATTCCTTTTTTACAAAATAGACATTGCTTCAATTTTAATTGATGATTATTTCTTCATACAACTCTATATAATCTTTAAATCTCTGCTTTATCTCAAATTCCTTTGCTCTGCTTACGCAATCTCTTTTTGAAAAAGGCATCTTTTCACAGACTCTTTTAATTTCTCTTTCCATAGCTTCGACATCGTCGCAGTCTACAACAACTCCACACTTGTCACTAAGACTCTCTGGGCTTCCGCCTGTTTTAAAGGTTATAACAGGTGTTCCGCAGGCAAGTGCCTCCAAATTTACCGTCGGGAAAGTGTCTTCTCTTGTGGGATTTACAAACACATCCGCTGCAGAATAAATCTCTGCAAGTTTTTTTGCATTCTCGGTTCTGTGAATTGAAATCACTCTATCGGGAAGCGTTTTGTCAATATTGTCATCAGTGCCGACAAGCACAATTGCATAATCTCCAGGAAGTCTTTTTGAAAGCTCCAAGAACACATCGAGTCCCTTTTTGTTATCCCATCCCGAAGACACACCAAGAACTATTTTTTTATCTTCAAGGTCATTATCTTTGGCGAAAGTACTCTCAACAGGATAAAAAATCTCTAGATCTATACCGTTGTATATAACTTGTCTTTTATAATCCTTCAAATATGACTCGGAAAGCAAATCACAAAGCCATTGCGATGGTGTTACTATTGTGAGGTTAGGAAGGTTTGAAAACCACTTTTTCTTCCAATTCCACATAAACTTCGAGTTGTCATAAATGGATTTTGGGTAACTTTTATATCTTGGACAATCAAAACATCCTGTCTTCCATTTTTCACA
>JAZSLO010000042.1:0-3496 GCA_045535415.1 Eubacteriales bacterium | reverse complement strand
TTGGCCTCCGACTTACTGTTTCTGATGAAGAGGCAATGACTCTCAAGACAATCAGAGATGTTGCGGACTTTATTGAAAAGAAGCTTTGATTGAAGGTTTACTTAAAGGTAAAACTTATTCAGGGAATACTCTGCCTTTATTAAACCGGGCCGTGTATTCCCTTTTTCCCTTTTGGGAATAATTAAGATTGCAAATACTGACGAAATTGTTCGTTTTTATATATAAAACAAGTTTTTTGAGAAAATTACAGGAGATATAAAAATGTCCCACGAAGAAAAGAAAATAATATATGTTGATAATGCCGCAACAACGAGCGTGCATCCCGAGGTTCTTGCAGAAATGCTTCCTCTTTTAGGCTCGGTATACGGCAATCCCTCAAGCCTTCACCAGAAGGGCAGAGAGGCAAATGCAATTATAGATTCTGCCAGAGGCAGAATCTCCCAAATTCTTGGCTGCGACTCAAAGGAAATTTACTTTACAGGTTGCGGTTCGGAATCTGACAACTGGGCGATAAAGGGAGCAGTTAAGGCGTATCTTGACAGAACAAAGAGTGACACTTGCCACATTATAACAACAAAAATCGAGCACCACGCAGTTCTTTATACCTGCAAGGCGCTTGAAAAGAGCGGAATTGAGGTAACTTACCTTGATGTTGATAAAAACGGTATGGTAAACCCTGACGATGTTGTGGCGGCGATTAAGGATAACACCTGCCTTGTAAGTGTTATGTATGCAAATAACGAGGTAGGAACTGTACAGCCTATTAAGGAAATAGTAAAGAAAGTAAGAGAAACAGGAAAGAAAATTCTTGTTTTCACTGATGCTGTACAGGCGGTAGGCCATGTGCCGATAAATGTAAAAGAGCTTGATGTTGACATGCTTGCGTTCTCGGGACATAAATTCCGTGCACCAAAGGGTGTGGGCGGTCTTTATGTAAAGAGCGGAGTTGTGGTGAAAAACCTTATTGACGGCGGAGCGCAGGAAAGAAATAAGCGCTCTGGCACTGAAAATATGGCGGGAATTGTCGGTATGGCAAAGGCTCTTGAAATTGCAAACGAGGAAATGCAGGATGATAACGCAAGACTTTGTGTTCTCCGCGATGACCTTATAAGAAGAATTCTTGAAATTCCGCATTCTCATCTCACAGGACACCCGACAAAGAGACTTCCCGGAACTGCAAGCTTTACATTTGATTACATTGAAGGCGAATCAATGCTTTTGATGCTTGATATGCAGGGTATATGCGTGTCAACGGGCTCGGCTTGCTCATCAAAGTCACTTGAACCGTCACATGTGCTTTTAGCTATGGGTATTCCCCACGAAATTGCACACGGTTCGCTTAGAATTTCTCTTTCACACGAGAATACGCAGGAAGACATAGATTACATTGTTGAAAAAGTAAAGGCGGTAATTTCAAGACTTCGAGAAATTTCACCCCTTGGAAGAAACTGATTTAAAATAATAGAGATAAAGGAGGAATAAACATGTATTCCGAAAAGGTAATGGACCATTTCACAAATCCGAGAAATGTGGGAGAAATCCCGAATGCCGACGCAGTTGGCGAGGTTGGCAATGCAAAGTGCGGCGACATTATGAAAATATATATGAAGATAGATAATAATGTTATAACAGACATAAAATTCCAGACATTTGGATGTGCGTCTGCTATTGCAACTTCTTCTATGGCAACAGAACTTATAAAAGGAAAGACTGTCGATGAGGCGCTTGAACTTTCCAACAAGGCAGTAGTGGAAGCGCTTGACGGACTTCCGCCGGCAAAGATTCACTGCTCGGTTCTTGCCGAAGAAGCGGTAAAGGCGGCAATTCTTGATTACTACAAGAAGATTGGCAAAGATACAACAGAACTTGAAAAGATTTGCACAGGCTGTTGTGAATCCTGCCACGCACACGACCACGAATAAGACTTTTGTGCGGGGCTGAATTTTCAGCCCCGTATTTTTCAAAATAAATCAATCGGAGAAAATTATGAAAAAGATATACATAGCAAACGACCACGCGGCAACTGATATGAAAAAAGATATTGTAAAATATCTTGAAGAAAAGGGTTATGAGGTTGTAAATTTCGGAACAGACGAAAATGCAAGCGTTGATTACCCCGAGTATGCAAAAAAAGTGGGCGAGGCTGTAAAGAGTGATGAAAATTCGCTTGGTATTCTTATTTGCGGAACAGGTATCGGTATGAGTATTGCGGCAAATAAGATTAAAGGTGTTCGAGCTGCGGCAGTAAGCGAAAGCTACAGTGCGCGTCTTACAAGAATGCACAATAATGCAAATGTCATCTGTTTTGGCGCAAGAGTTGTGGGCATTGAAATTGCAAAGACAATAGTTGACGCTTTTGTTGAAACACAGTATGAAGGTGAAAGACACGCAAGACGAGTTGGCATGATTTCAAAACTCGAAGAGCAAAACTGATAAATTCAAAATAAAATATCCTGCACACCCTTGATTTTAAGCCTGTGCAGGATTGCTTTATAAAGCGCATAGAAAACGGAGAAAAACAAAAATGATGGATTTTGCAAAAATTATATCTGAAGAACTTTCATTAAAACTTATATATGTTGAAAATGTAATAAAACTCATTGATGACGGAAATACAATTCCGTTTATTGCTCGATACAGAAAAGAAATGCACGGAACAATGGATGATACAACACTCCGAACTCTTTCCGACAGACTTTCTTATCTTCGCAATTTCGATGAGAGACGCGAGGAAATTAAAAAACTTATTGACGAGCAGGGCAAACTCACAGAGGAAATAACCTTGGCTCTTGAAGGCGCAAAAACCCTGTCCGAGCTTGAAGATATATATAGACCTTATAAGCAAAAGAGAAGAACAAGAGCAACCATTGCAAAAGAAAAAGGTCTTGAACCTTTAGCACTTGAAATTCTCGAGCAAAAAGAGGACATGCCCGAACTTTGCGTTATGGCAAGGGAGTATGTTGATGCCGAAAAGGGCGTTGAAACAGTGGAAGATGCTCTTGCGGGCGCGGCGGATATAATTGCCGAAATTATGTCGGATAACGCTGAAGTCAGAAAGATTCTCAAAAAGGCAATCTGGGACTTTGGAAATTTAACTGTTAAGGCGGCAAAGGATGAAGATTCGGTTTATGCAACATACTATGAATTTTCTTCAAAGCTTTCAAAGGTGCACGACCATCAGATTCTTGCAATAAACAGAGGCGAAAAGGAAGAATTTCTTAAAGTTTCGGTAGATTATGATGTGCAAAATGCAGTTGAACTTGTTTGCTCACAGATAATAACCGGAAAATCAAAGGCATTTTCCTTTATTGCGGATACAGCACTTGATTCGTATAACCGCCTTATATTCCCGTCTGTTGAGAGGGAAATAAGAACACAGCTTTTTGATACTGCAAGCGAGGGCGCAATAAAGAATTTCGCAGGAAATTTAAGACCTCTTCTTATGCAAAGCCCTATAAAATCAAAGGTTACACTCGGTCTTGACCCCGCATACAGA
>JAZSLO010000177.1:0-1840 GCA_045535415.1 Eubacteriales bacterium | reverse complement strand
GCATTGTCGCCGCTCATACAGTCAACTATAATTCTCATTTATTAAACCCTTTCAAAAGTGAAATTTAATATTATTCTTCGTTTGCGGGAGTTTCTGCCTTATAAGAGCAGTTTTTATTGCAGCAGACAAACATGTTCTTTCCACGCTTTCTCAGAAGCATGCTGCCGCATTCGGGACACTTTTCGTTTGTTGGAGTGTCGCAGGAAGTAAACTTACACTTTGGATATTCCGAACAACTGTAAAATGATGTTCTGTTTTTGCCGTGGCGGATAACAATTTTGCCGCCGCAATCAGGACACGCAACATCAAGTTCTTTGTTTATAGGCTTTGTGCCGTTGCATTTGGGGTAATTTGAACAAGCATAGAACTGACCAAATCTTCCCTGACGGATTACCATTGAAGAGCCGCATACATCGCATTTAATGTTATCGGGAGCAGTATTTACTTTTTGCTCTTTTTCCTGCTTTTCAACGACATTTCCCGACGCGTCGATAGTCTTTGTATTCTTACACTTGGGGTATCCTGGGCACGCCGCAAATTTTCCGAATCTTCCGCTTTTTATAATCATTTTGCTTCCGCATTTTTCACAGATAATATCTGTTTCAACAACAGGAAGTTTATAATTTTTTGACTCTATTGATTCCTCGGCACTCTTCATTTCTCTTTCAAAATCGCCGTAAAATTCATTTAAAACATCAATAAGTTTTGCACTTCCGTTTTCAATGTTGTCAAGAGAAGTTTCCATATTAGCTGTGAAGTTGTAGTCTACAATATCGGGGAAATTCTCTGTCATAAGGTGAGTTGTTGCCTCACCGAGAGCTGTTGGGGCAAGAGCCTTTGAAACTCTTTCAACATAACCTCTTTGAAGAATTGTTGTAATTGTAGGAGTATAGGTACTCGGGCGTCCGATTCCTTTTTCTTCGAGAGCTTTAATGAGTGTAGCTTCTGTATATCTCGGCGGTGCCTGAGTAAAATGCTGCTGTGCATCTGTTTTGTTAATCGAAAGAGTATCACCGCTGTTTATTTCAGGTAGAAGTGTTTCGGATTCTTTTTGAGTATCATTTACATTTTCGTCCTGAGTTTCCTCGTAAACGCTTATGAAACCGGGGAATTTAAGAACGCTTCCGAATGAATGGAATGTGTGATTTGCACATTCAAGTTCTGCATTTACCGTGTCATACACAGCGCTTGACATCTGACTTGCAATAAATCTGTCCCAGATGAGTTTGTAGAGCTTATACTGGTCGTTTGACAAATACTGTCTGATAGTCTTGGGGTCGTATTCAATGTATGAAGGTCTTATTGCCTCGTGTGCATCCTGTGCATTACCTTTTGACTTGTATACTCTTTGCTTTGTGGGATAGAACTTTTCCCCGTAGTTTGACACTATATATTCTTTAGCACTCTGTGCCGCAGAATCGGAAATTCTCATAGAGTCTGTTCTCATATAAGTTATGATACCGTGAGTTCCCTCAGAGCCAAGAAGAATACCTTCATATAGTTCCTGTGCAGTCTTCATTGTTTTGGCAGATGCAAAACCAAGTTTTTTGTATGCTTCCTGCTGAAGAGTTGAAGTTATAAAAGGCGGTGCAGGGTTTTTTGTTCTCTGAGATTTTTTAACGCTCGCAACTTTGAAAGTTTTGCCGTTTATATCGGAGAGAACTTCATTTGCCTGATTTTCATTCTTGATTTCAATCTTTTTGCCGTTTGTACCAAAAAAGTATGTTGAGAAAGTTTTTCCTTCTGGAGTCTTTACAACAACTTCAATTGACCAGTGTTCCTTGGGCTTAAATGCTCTTATGTCGTTTTCTCTGTCAACGATAAGTTTTGTTGCAACAGA
>JAZSLO010000162.1:0-6874 GCA_045535415.1 Eubacteriales bacterium | reverse complement strand
CAAGCTTTTACAAAAGCTTGCGAATTCCAAAGGCAGAGCCTTTGGTCGTCCTCCGCAGAGGACGAAAACCTTTTGCCTTCACAGAGCGCAGGAAAGGTGAATTTTTGCCAAAGGCAAAAAGAGGAAAACCCTCGCCGGGGGTTTTCCTTTTAATAAATATTTTGTATCTTCAAAAAAGCGGTCGGGAATTGATCCGACCGCCACAAAAGAAATAAATTGTTTATAAATCAAGATCTGACGAAGAATTTTTGCTTTCATCACGTGCGCAGATGGTAAGGTTAATATTGTAACCGAGTTTTGCACAGCAAATATTCTGAATAGTTTCGTGAAGCGACTTGTCGCTTGTCAGCATAAAAACGCCGATGGGATTTACTTTGAGAGTCACATTGTCGCCGTCAAGAAAAGCACTTGCATCGGCAATCATTGAGTAAAGCATCATATTAGTGTTTTTGATTTCTTCAAGCACTTCGCCAAACGCAAGCATTGTTCCGCCATAGTTTTTGCTTTGTGTGTCCGAGGGCGCATCCGGGGGTTCGGGAACAAAATTATTATCTTCGGGCGGAGGTGTCAAACCATCAAAGTCAAAGGGAGCATCAATATCAAATGGTGCATCCTGAATATCCTGCTTTGTAGGAGTTTCTTTTTTCTCAGGCATAGGCTTTGATGTAGGCTTTGGCGCAGTCTTGTTTTGTACAGGAGCGCTCGCAAAACCGCCTCTTTCAAGTGCCGAAATTCTCTCAAGAAGGCTTGACGGCTGGGTGGATAAATTCGAGTCGCAAAGACGCATTATCATAATTTCAATAAGCGCTTTTCTCGAAAGACCGTTTCTTGAAAGTTTGTTTTGCGTTTCTTCTATAATGTCGGTGCAGTATAAAAGACGCTCAGGTGAGAATTTGTCCTCGCATTCACGAAGAACACTTATTACATCGTTTCCCTCGTTTATAAGAGTTGAAACATTTGAACTTGCATATTTCATTATAAGAAGATTTCTGAACATTTCGCCAAGTTCCGAGCAGACAATCCCCATATCCTTGCTTGAAAGATATGCGTTTTGTATGCTTGAAAGTGCCGTCGGACAGTCTTTCTCGGAAATTGCCCTCACAAGTTCAAGAACCGTTGAATTTCCAACTACACCAAGAGTTTCAACTGCTTTTTCTCTTGTTATATCTTTTTGTCCCACAAAAAGTTCAAGCATTGACAAAGCATCACGCATAGCACCCGTTGCAAGACGGGCGATGAGCATTAGTGCATCATCAGTTATGCCTATGTTTTCGGCATCGCTTATTTGTCTTAGTCTCGGGAGCATATCCTCGGGACTTATTCTGTGAAAGTCAAAGCGTTTGCATCTTGAAAGAATTGTGGCAGGAATTTTGTTTAGCTCTGTCGTGGCAAGAATGAATGTCACATGAGCCGGAGGCTCTTCAAGCGTCTTTAAAAGGGCATTGAATGCACCCTGAGAGAGCATATGAACCTCGTCTATGATGTACACACGCTTTTTCATTTCAATTGGCAAAAAGTTTATCTTTTCGCGCAAATCTCTTATGTTGTCAACGCCGTTGTTTGATGCCGCGTCCATTTCAACTATATCAAAACTTGTGTCAAAAGATACACACTTTTCACATTTTCCGCAAGGGTCACCGTTTTGAAGATTTTCACAGCTTATCGCCTTTGCCAGAATTTTTGCACAGGTGGTTTTTCCTGTACCACGGGATCCACAGAAAAGATATGCGTGGGAAACCTTGTCCCCCGAAATTTCGCTTCGAAGAACCTTTGTTATATGGTCCTGACCGATGACATCCGAAAAGACACTCGGTCTGTATTTTCTGTACAGAGCAATGTAATCAGACATTTTTTGCCCTCCGTAAAATGAATTTATGAGTAAAATACCTTGTTTAAGTAAAGTGCGTGTGCAGGTGCAGTATCACCAGCATTTTTTCTGTCAAGAGAATTTATTATATCCGAAATTGTGCCCTTTGGCGCATTTTTCTGTACGCACTCAAGATATGTTCCAACCATTATGCGAACCATGTTGTATAAAAATCCGTCGGCACAAGTCGAAATTGTTATAAGACCGTCACTGTCACGGCTCACTTTAAAATATTTTACAGTTCTTACCGTATTGTCCTCGTTTTTCGAGCCTTTTGACATAAATGCACGAAAATCGTGCTTCCCCTCAAATTCCCTTTCAAGATATGAAAATTTTTCTATGTCAATGTGTCTTGGATAAAAAAGCGTTTTTTCTTCGAGGAACGGGTTTGGATAAGGGTTATTCCATATTTTGTAAATGTATTCTTTGCCCGTGCAGGAATATCTCGCGTGAAAATCTTTGTCCGAAAGATATGCATTTTTAACGCTCATGCCTTTTCCTTTAAGATGAAAGTTGAGCGCTTTTGGAAGATTTTCGGGCGATATATTTACATTTTGTGCATCAAAATGGCACACATAATGGTTTGCGTGGACACCTGCATCTGTTCTTGAACAGCCCGAAAGGTCTGGTCGAAAGGACAAAACTTTCCCGAGAGCATCCTGCAGAGCTTCTTGAACACTGTTTGCATTCTTTTGCACCTGCCAACCGTGAAAGTATGCACCGTCATACATTATTTCAAGGGCAATTTTCATAGAGTTACAATCCATTTTTTCACGACCCTCTCTAAAAAATGGGATTAAAAACAAATCTTGTTGCGATATTTATACCGCAGAAAGCGACAAATATAAAGAGAATCGCAAAATCCGAAGGCATCGCTTTCATAACCTTCATTCTGGTTCTGCCTTTGCCGCCTGTGTAAAGTCTGCATTCCATAGCACACGCAAGTTCATCGGCTCTCCTGAATGCTGACACAAAAAGAGGAATTAGTATCGGAACAAGCGCTTTAACGCGGTGCAGAAGATTTCCGCTTTCAAAGTCCGCACCTCTTGCTTTTTGCGCGTTCATTATTTTCTGTGTTTCCTCGATAAGCGTTGGAATAAAGCGAAGTGCTATTGTCATCATCATTGAAAACTCGTGAACGGGAAGTCCGATTTTGGATAGCGGTGACAAAAGTCTTTCTATTGCATCTGTCAGCGCAATCGGAGTTGTTGTATATGTTAAAAGCACAAAAGTGCCGACAATCAAAAGCACAATTCTTGTTGCCATAAAGAGAGCAAACACAAGTCCTTCGGAATATATTTTTATAAATCCCAAATCCAAAAGCAGATTTTCACCGCTTGTCCACAATATGTTTGCAACAACAGTAAATGCAAGTATAAACAAAACAGGCTTTAAACTTTTGAGAATTACTTTTATGTTAAGCTTTGAAAGAACAATTATTGAAAGCGCAAAAATTACACAAAGACAAAAAGAGGCAAGATTTTGCGACAAAAAAAGCCCCGCGATATAGAATATAATACATATAAGTTTTATTCTTGCATCAAGCCTGTGAATAATTGAATTCCCGGGAAAATACTGTCCCAGCGTTATATCAGTCAGCATATTATATTCCTTTCTTAAAATTTGTTCCTTGCAGTTTTTCTCAAAACTTACCCATTATTAAATATAGTATATCACATATTTTAAAATAAAGGAACACTATTTTGAAAATATATCTTTATTTTTTTATATTGTTGTGCTATACTGTAAAAAAAGGCAGCAGTTGGATTTGCTGTCGGAATATTATGAAGGAATATAAAAATGGCTAAAATAAATTATAAGACAAACGGAACATGTGCAAGAGAAATAAGTCTTGAAATCGAGGATGGCATCATTAAAGATGTGTCCTTTTTTGGCGGATGCAACGGCAATACACAGGGAATTTCAAAACTTGTTGTCGGAATGGACGCAAAAGAGGCGGCCGAGAGACTTTCGGGAATAAGGTGCGGATTCAAAGGCACATCCTGTCCTGACCAACTTTCAAAGGCGATAGAAAAACTTTTGCAGGAATAAAGCATTTTTGATTTTTTAGGAGGACAAAGATAATGACAGACTATTTAAAGGAATTTGAAAAATGGCTTTCTTTTGAAGGACTTGATAAAGAACTTCGAGAAGAACTTGAAAGTGTTAAAAATGACGAAAAAGAAATAAAAGAAAGATTTTTCGCACCGCTTTCCTTTGGAACTGCGGGCCTTCGTGGTATTATAAGGGCAGGAATAAACGGTATGAATATTTATACTGTGGCGCAGGCAACGCAAGGGCTCTCAAAGCTCGTTTTGCAAAACGGCGGCGAGAAAGCAGGCGTTGTTATTGCAACCGATACAAGAATTAAATATGATGAATTTTCTAAAGTGTGTGCAAGTGTTCTTGCGGCAAACGGAATCAAGACATATCTTTTTGACGCACCAAGACCGACTCCCGAACTTTCCTTTGCACTAAGACATATGGGTGCAATTGCGGGTATAAATATAACTGCATCGCACAATCCGAAAATCTATAATGGCTATAAGGCATACTGGAGCGACGGGGCACAGATAAGTCCCGAGCAGGCAGAAATTGTTTCTGATGCTATAAACAGTGTTGATATTTTCACGGGCGTAAAGTCTATGGACTTTGAAAAAGCAAAGCAAGAGGGACTTGTTGAAATAATCGGCAAAGAAATTGACGAGGCTTTTATGAATGTAGTTCTTGCCGAGAGAATAAGACCTGATGCAATTGCCCAAGTTGCAGATAACTTTAAAATTGTTTACACTCCATTTCACGGAACGGGGGCTGTCCTTGTGCCCGAAGTTTTAAAGAGAGCAGGAGTTAAAGATATTTTCTGTGTTCCCGAACAGATGATACCCGACGGCAATTTCCCCACAGTTAAAAGCCCGAACCCCGAAGATAAAGAGGGTTTTACAAAGGCTATTGAAATTGCAAAGAGAGAAAATTGCAATCTTATTATAGGAACAGACCCCGATGCCGACAGAGTGGGTGTTGTAATAAAGACATCAGGCGGCGAATTTGTGTCACTTTCCGGAAACCAGATTGGTGTTATGCTTATAAATTATATTATTGAAGCAAGACGCCTTTCGGGAAAACTTCCCGAGAATGCCTGCGTTATAAAATCTATTGTATCAACACGCCTTGCAGATAAGGTTTGCAAAGAAAACGGCGTCAAGATAATGGATGTTCTGACAGGCTTTAAGTTTATCGGCGAGAAGATGACAGAGTTTGAAAAAACCAAGGAATACACATATATTTTCGGCTTTGAAGAAAGCTACGGATACCTTTCGGGAACTTATGCAAGAGATAAGGACGCAGTTTGTGCATCACTTCTTATCACCGAAATGGCGGCTTTCTATGCAAACAAGGGACTTACTCTTTATGATGTGCTGATGGGCATATTTGAAAAGTACGGATACTTTGTTGAGGGAATTGACAATATTGTACTTCCCGGCGCCGACGGCAGTGAAAAAATGAAGGCCATTATGCAGTCTTTGAGAGATAATGTACCAAAAACTGTAGGGGATTTCAAAGTTGAAATCGCAGGGGACTATAAAAAAGGTGAATTTTTGCAGTCTGACGGAAAAATTTTCAAAACAGGTCTTCCCAAATCCGATGTTTTGTGTTATACTCTTGAAAATGGAGATGTTATTTTTGTGCGTCCTTCGGGAACTGAACCCAAAATAAAGATTTATTATCTTGTTTCGGATAAGACAAAAGAGGATGCAGACAAAAAGATTGAAATTTATAAAAGGCATATAAATGCTATTTTTGCCTGACTCATAACTTTGAAAGGACATATAAAACAAAATGGCAAACGATAAGAAACAGGTAACGCAAATCACATCAAGAGATGTGGATTTTGCACAGTGGTATACCGACATTGTAAAAAATGCCGACCTTACCGACTATTCCAGCGTTAAGGGTTGTATGATTATCCGTCCTTATGGATATGCAATCTGGGAAAATATCCAGAAAATTATGGATACAAAGTTTAAAGCAGAGGGACATGAAAATGTTTATATGCCAATGTTCATTCCCGAAAGCCTTCTCAATAAGGAAAAGGAACATGTTGAAGGTTTTGCGCCGGAAGTTGCGTGGGTAACTCACGGCGGAAGCGAGCCTCTGACAGAGCGTCTTTGCGTAAGACCGACTTCCGAAACGCTTTTCTGCGAACACTTTAAAAAGATTATAAATTCCTATCGCGATTTGCCTGTACTCTATAACCAGTGGTGCAGTGTTGTAAGATGGGAAAAGACAACAAGACCTTTCCTTCGAACTCGCGAATTTCTCTGGCAGGAAGGCCATACAATGCACGCAACTGCAGAGGAAGCAAGAGAAGAAACACTCAAGATGCTGGGCATCTATGCAAGTGTTTGCGAAGATGACCTTGCAATGCCTGTTGTAAAGGGTCCGAAGACTCCGTCTGATAAATTTGCAGGTGCAGAAGACACTTATGCAATTGAAGCACTTATGCACGACGGCAAGGCTCTTCAGGCAGGAACAAGCCATTACTTTGGTGTCGGTTTTGCAAAGGCATTTGATATTACATATAAGTCAAAGGATAATGTTGATGTGTTCCCGCACCAGACTTCGTGGGGTACAACAACAAGACTTATCGGTGCTATAATTATGACACACGGCGATGATAACGGACTTGTTCTTCCGCCGGCTGTTGCGCCTATTCAGGTAGTAATTGTGCCTGTTGCACAGCATAAAGAGGGCGTTCTCGAAAAGGCAAACGAGCTTTACGAAAAGCTTTCAAAGAAGTTTAGAGTAAAACTCGATGACAGCGATAACAGCCCCGGCTGGAAGTTTGCACAGTACGAAATGAAGGGTGTTCCCGTAAGAATTGAAATAGGTCCGAGAGATATTGAGGCTGGTGTTTGTGTTATAGGCACAAGACACAATCTTGAAAAGACAACAGAGAGCCTTGATGATATTGAAAATACAGTTGAGGCAAAGCTCAAGGAAGTAAGA
>JAZSLO010000207.1:0-2696 GCA_045535415.1 Eubacteriales bacterium | reverse complement strand
GAAAAAACTATGGAAAAAATCGTTTCCCTATGTAAGGGCAGAGGCTTTGTTTACCCGGGTTCGGAAATTTACGGTGGATTGGCTAACACTTGGGATTACGGTCCATTAGGAGTAGAACTTAAAAACAATGTTAAAAGAGCTTGGTGGAAAAAGTTTGTTCAGGAATCACAGTACAACGTTGGTCTTGACTCTGCAATACTTATGAACCCTATGACATGGGTTGCATCAGGTCATGTAGGCGGTTTTTCTGACCCGCTTATTGACTGTAAGGAATGTAAAACACGCCACCGTGCAGATAAATTGATTGAAGACTTTGACGGCACAGTAGCAGACGGCTGGACAAATGAACAGATGCTTGATTACATCAAAGCAAACAACATCGTTTGCCCTGACTGCGGAAAATTAAACTTTACAGACATAAGAAAGTTCAACCTTATGTTCAAAACATTCCAGGGTGTTACAGAAGATAGCTCAAACGAAATTTACTTAAGACCTGAAACTGCTCAGGGTATTTTCGTAAACTTCAAAAATATTCAGCGTACAAGCCGTAAGAAGGTTCCTTTCGGTGTTGCACAGGTTGGTAAATCCTTCCGTAACGAAATTACACCGGGTAACTTTACTTTCCGAACAAGAGAATTTGAACAGATGGAGCTTGAATTCTTCTGCGAACCGGGTACAGACCTTGAATGGTTTAATTACTGGAAAGAATTTTGCAAAAACTGGTTGCTTGACCTTAACATTAAGGAAGAAAACCTTAGACTTCGCGACCATTCTCCTGAAGAACTTGCATTTTATTCAAAGGCAACAACAGACTTTGAATTTATGTTCCCATTCGGTTGGGGTGAGCTTTGGGGTATTGCTGACAGAACAGACTACGACCTTGGGCAGCACGCTAAAACATCAGGCGAAACAATGGAATATATCGACCCTGTTGACACAAACAAGAGATATATCCCATACGTTATCGAACCATCATTGGGTGCAGACCGTGTTACATTGGCATTCCTTGTTGAAGCTTATGACGAGGAAACTGTTGGCGAAAATGACACCCGTGTGGTAATGCACTTCCACCCTGCACTTGCTCCGGTTAAGGTTGCAGTACTTCCTCTTTCTAAGAAGCTTTCAGAACAGGCAACTGAAATATATCAAAAGCTTTCAAAGAAATTTATGTGTGAATACGATGAATCAGGTTCAATCGGCAAGAGATACAGAAGACAGGACGAAATCGGTACTCCTCTATGCGTAACCGTAGACTTTGATACAGAAACCGACAACTCTGTAACAGTTCGTGACAGAGACACAATGGAACAGATAAGAATTCCAATTGACGAACTTGAAGCATATGTAGAAAAATACATTGAATTTTAAGGTTTGGATATTATGATTAAAAAGAATTTTAAATTATTGCTGTCATACATCCTTGGTATTGTGGCAAGTATGTTTCTGACAATGGCGTTAGGTCCTTTGTTTGACTTTTCGCACATATTGTTTTCCTGTATGACAGCATTGATTACCTTTGCACTTATTTATAACGAAGTATGGAAATTCGGCAAATATGATACTGTAAAAAGTGAAAATTCGTTGTTGAATTTGTTTGCATCAATAAGCTTTTTCATATTGATTGCGGTAATTATCGAAATTGCCGTTGCAGTATGTAAGGCAGTTGGTGCGGAAACTGCACTGTTTTACATAAATATGCTTGGTATGGTGTGGTTTTATCCATTTACGGGATTTTACACAGAATCAATGTTTTTAATTGTTACACCTGTTGTTACATTAGTTACAATTTGCGTATGTGTATTTTCCTACTATATGGGCGTAAAAGGATTTTCCTTTGCAGACAAAATTGTTACACGCCGTAACAAAAAATATGAAGCAAAAAAGGAAAAACATTTTGCCGAAATTGAAAAAATAAAGGAACAGTATAGAAACAATCAATAAAACAAAGGCTGAACGAAGTGAATCGTTCAGCCTTTGTTACTTATAATTCAATTATATTTTGTTTTAATAGCCTTTCGTCAATATAACTTTTCAGCTTTTTTGACATCAGTTTTAACTGCTCATTTGCAGTTGGATTTTCAGACTTAAAGTTCATCATCTTTTCCACAAAACCCTGTGCAAGAGCAATTTTTAAACTTACAGGGTATACAAGCTCATAAACCAACGACAAATGGCAGGCAAGGCCATCTACGGCATTTTTCTTAAGTTGTTTTAACACTGTCTTTTCATTGAAAAAACTTTCAAAAATGTCTCTTGAAAATTCCGAATTTTTAAAAGCTTCTTCACTTACCTCGTAAACATCTTCCTTTGAGCTTTCTAAGTTTACTCTGAAAATATCAAGCTTGTCAGCATCACGTATTATGTTACAAAACATCTTTGTTCGTTCATCAAGTGAATTGTCAACGCGGTATTTATTATGAAATCTTATAGCAGTTTCTATAATATTATCATAAATTTCCGTATCAACAAAATCACGTATTTTACGCTCTTTAAACAATATATCTGCCCCAAGCTCCGCATGGTCTACAGACACAAGGTCATTGAAAGTGCCATATCTTTTATTTTGTTCAAACCTTGCAATATCGTGTAAAAGACCGATAAGCCAAGCTAGGTCCACATCCTGTGGACTTAGCTTTAAATCAATTGCTATTTGTTCAGAAATATCAGCCACTTTGTAGGTATGCTTTACCTTAAGC
>JAZSLO010000025.1:0-3520 GCA_045535415.1 Eubacteriales bacterium | reverse complement strand
TATTCAACTCCTTGGCTCACAGAACGACATGGCTACGATCCGACTTGTCATATTTCTGCCGATAGCACATGTTACATTCTCAGGGATCATACCTATGGCGCCCGCTCTTCCAGCATTTGTTACAACAAAGTCTCCTTCTTTCACTTCGATTTTAGAAGTCCACATTTCATAATCTCGTTTCGATATGTAATATTTACTTCTAACATCAATTCTTCCGTTTTCAACAATATTATCTAACTGCAACAGGTAATAACGTTCATCTTCGAATCTTTCTTCCGGCTTTTTGCTATGGAGACAGTCAACAATTGAACAGACCTTCAAAATGTTTTTTGTTTCCCACCCCACAGGGGTTTCTATGCCCAATTTTTCGTTGTATTCTAATTTTCCACCGGATGAACGATAAGGTTTCCCGTCATTAGGAAATTCAAATTGTACAAACCATCTGTTAAACATCAAATCTAAGATATCATTGAGTTCTTCGGAAAAATACAATCTAATATTATTTGCTTTTTTCTGAAGTAACTTTGATGCCTCAGATAAATCGAGAGTTTTATATTCCAATTCATGCTTGAAGTATGTACTGGGGGATAAACGATAATCAGACTTCTTAATCTTCTCGTAAGATGCCAAAACAGAAAATCCGTCTTCGACTTTTCTGTTTACAAAAGCATCAACAATTCTCATCTCTTCCTCAGGAGACAAGATGGTTTTTTGATTTCTTTCGGTTTCCTTGCTTTTGGAACCTAATATAGATGCTTCCACAAAAATTACATCATCATTAGAATAGTTGTTTTCTACAAACAAAACGGAAACGTTGGTTCCTGTTGTTGAGAAAATATTACTAGGCATTGTAACCACGCCACGTAACATATGTTTATCAATAAGAGTTTTGCGAATTCGAGCATCTATACCTTTGCCTTTTGTTAGGAAAGGCGTCGGAATAACGATTGCAGCTTTTCCGTTAGGAGCAAGAGAAAACAAGATATGTTGGACAAACATAAGATATGTTGCCATTGATCCTTTATCTTTTTCGGGAATATTGGGAACACCGGCAAAAAAGCGTTGCTTGTGTTTGTCGCCTGCTAATTCATCTCTAATATCCGAAAAATCTGTGTTAAACGGAGGATTGCTGACAATATAGTCAAATGTTGCCAAAGCATCACCTGATTTGTTTTTATGAAAAGGTCTCAAAAGCGTATCATCGTGAACGATGTTAGGGAGAGAATGCACAAGATTGTTCAAAATCAGATTCAGGCGCAAAAATTCATTTGATTTTTGAGAGATATCTTGAGTGTATATTGTACAGTTGTTTTCTCCAATTTCGTGTGCGAGAGTCAGTACAAGTGTTCCTGTACCTGCTGCAGGGTCATATACGGTTGCATTGGTTGCGCTATCAGGAACCATAATTTTTGCTATGATGGAAGCAATAGAATGAGGGGTATAATACTCTGCATATTTACCGAAATCTTTGTTGTAATCTTTGATGAGGTACTCGAAAATCTGAGCAAAGAAGTCGTACTTTTGCTCAAACACGCTTTCAAAGCTACAATTGGCGATTTTGTCGATGATTGCAGAACAGAATTCGTCTTTTTTATCTTCTTCAATGACGTGTTGGGAAACACCGGCAAAAAGACTCATTTTAGCCTGACTACCCGTTTTAATCGAAAAAATATCAATGTTAAAAGCGGCTATATCTTTTAAGGTTTCGTCAAAAACTTTATGAAAGCCAGTTTTATTCTTTTGATTAAAGAGATGGGAGATTAAGTGTGTTTTCTTAAGCTTGGCGGTGTTAGGTTCAAAACCGAGCAAAAACAGTTCGTAGTCATCGTCGCTCATTTTTGAGAGCTTTTCTTCAACCTCGTCCGAAGAAAGTTTTGCCAATGATTTATCCGCTTTCTTTGCTTCAAAAAGGAACTTATCATTGAGGAATTTATAGAGAAATACTTCAGTGATGATTTTGTATTCGCTGGAAGCATTTCCTAAACCTTTATTGGCACAAACTGCCTTAAGGTTATCTATCATCTGTTTTGTCTGTGAGGTTATATTCATATCCATTATGAAGCAAAGTTCCTTTCGGTAAAGTATTCATTTGAAATGCATACGCCCACATGTTTAACTTGTGAGGCGGTGTATTTCAAATCGTGTTTTTCAAACTCTTTTTTTATCATTGGGAACATACCCTGCATAAAGTAAGGCTCGTTATCAAGCAGATGACTGTTTGCAATAATCTGTGCATCAACACTGTGTTTCAGGCTAAGAAGAATTTGGTTGATAACAACATCACTCGCAATGGGAGAAGGTGTTTCACGCAAACGTTTATGGGTTCGCATAAACTTTACATCGCCTTCATATTTAGCAGCGAGCATATTATCAGCGTGATTTTTGCGTTCAGCTTCTTTCCTTATCCGTTCAAACTCTGTCATATCCGCCTTCATCTCATCTGCTGTAAGTTCTTCGATGTTTTTCTTTGCGAGTAAACGCTGGAGCTCCTCGAGCAATGTAATATACTCAGGGTCTTTAGGATCAAGTGTGTTTTGAACTGCTCTGCGGGTACGTTCAAGAGTCTCGCGGAATTTATCTGCAATAATCAGTTCATTTTCCGAAACCTTTTTAAATCGGAATTCAATTTGATCTAAAGCAAGGTTCAAGATTGCACTCATATCTTGAGCATCTACCAAGACCTGCTTTTGATTCATAATGTTGATGCGATTACAAACTTCATTATAAAGAGCTGAGATTTTATCGAGATCAAATTTGTCGCTAATATCGTCATAGCCGAATAACTTGGCGATATTGAACAGCTCCTTATACAATTCGAGGGCGTAACGAACATCAAGAAGTTCTTTCTTATCGTCAATAGTCGAGATCTGCTGAGAAAAAATTTCGGCGTTATTAGTATCAAATAAGAAAAGTTTCTCTTTGATAGTTTCCAAGTCTTTAGCAATATCCTCTTTAGACTTGAAAATATTACTATACTGTTTAAAAGCATCGCCAAGTTCTGCCTGCAATTCGTCAAAATATGCTTTGTTTGTTTTATCGAACTCTGCACGAATGTCGGCAAAATCTACTACATAACCATAACGGTATCCTTTATAAGGACGATTTACTCTCGTTAATGCCTGAAGTAAATTGTGGTCTTTGATAACACGACCAAGATACATTTTTTTAAGTCTTGGTGCGTCGAAACCAGTAAGAAGCATATTGTAAACGATGAGAAAATCAATAGTTCCTTTCTTAAATGCAGTTACATAGCCTTGTCGCGTTTCTTTGTCATCAACATCGTGAAGAATCAAAGCAGAAGAGAAACCAGTGTTTTGCATTTTTTCAAACACAACTTTTGCTTGATCTGAAGAATCACAAACGATCATTCCTCCGATAGTATTGTCGTTTATAGCGATGCGTGATTTGCAAAAATCATCGGTGATGTACTCTACAAGCGGTGTGACATATGTAGGGTGAGCATACATTTCCTTTTTGTTCAAAGAGCCTTTAAGCATCTCGATGTTTTCAAGAGCTTTCT
>JAZSLO010000192.1:0-2577 GCA_045535415.1 Eubacteriales bacterium | reverse complement strand
TGTGCGTTTTTAGTTGCAACTACTATTTTCATAATTTTCCTCGTATTGTTAGTTTAGACGAAAAATGCTTCAAAAAGTTCTTATTCTTCAAAAAGTGCTTTTACAAACGACTCTTTGTCAAATTCCTGCAAATCGTCCATCTGCTCGCCAACACCAATGAATTTAACGGGTATTCCAAGTTCCTTCTTTACAGAAATTACAACGCCGCCTTTTGCAGTGCCGTCAAGTTTTGTAAGAACAATTCCTGAAATATTTGCGCTCTTTTCAAATTCCTTTGCCTGACTTATTGCATTCTGTCCCGTTACTGCATCAAGAACAAGAAGTGTTTCTCTTGAGCAGTTTGGAAGTTCTCTGTCAATAACTCTGTTTATCTTCGAAAGTTCTTCCATAAGATTCTTCTTTATGTGAAGTCTTCCTGCCGTGTCTATTATAAGAACATCAATGTTGTGGCTTTTTGTGTATGAAAGAGCATCAAATACAACTGCAGCAGGGTCAGAACCTTCTGTGTGCTTTATAATCGGAACATCAACACGCTTTGCCCATATTTCAAGCTGGTCAATGGCTGCGGCTCTAAAGGTGTCAGCCGCGCAAAGAGCAACACTTTTGCCTTTACTTTTCAAAAGGTTTGCAATTTTTGCAATAGATGTTGTTTTTCCGACGCCGTTTACACCGATAACAAGTATTACGGCAGGGGAAGTTTGCAAATTGAGAGTTTCGTTGTCTCCGATCGTGCCTTTGAGAATTTCAATAAGCTCGTTTTTTACTTCTTCAACCTCTGAAATTCTCTTTGTCTTGATGGTATCACGGAGTGTTTCTATAATTTCCTCTGTAATTGTCACGCCGACATCCGACGCAATAAGAACTTCTTCAAGTTCTTCAAGAAGTTCTTCGTCAACTCTTACAAAGCTCTTGAAAATATCATTTATCTGACCGAACACCGACTCTTTTGTCTTTTTAAGACCGCTTTTGAGTTTATCAAAAAATCCCATTTTGTTCTCCCAAATTAAAGCTTGATACCAGTCTTCTTTTCAACATCGTCAATGCTTACCTTAAGGAAGCTTGAAACACCCTTTTCCTGCATTGTAACACCATACATGGTATCAGCAATTTCCATAGTACCACGACGGTGAGTTATGATAATAAACTGAGTATCGTTGTGCTTTTTAACATATGCCGCAAATCTGTTAACGTTAACATCGTCAAGCGCCGCTTCAATTTCGTCAAAGATGTAGAAGGCTGCAGGGTTAACCTTAAGAATTGCAAAGTAAAGCGCAATAGCTGTAAATGCCTGTTCACCACCTGAGAGAAGTGAAATACTCTTTACCATTTTTCCCGGAGGCTGAATATTTATGTCAATGCCCGATTCAAGAACATTTTCAGGGTCTGTAATGACAATATCCGCGTTTCCGCCGCCAAAGAGTTCAGAAAATACCTCTTTAAATGACAAGTTGATTTCGTCGACAGCTTTTGTAAACATTGTTTTCATATCTGCCTCAAGACGTTTAATAACATTTTCAAGACTCTTCTTTGAGTTTTCAAGGTCGCTTATCTGCTTTGACATAAAGTCGTAGCGTTCTTTAGTTTCCTTGTATTCTTCAACTGCATTTACATTTATATGACCAAGTGCTCTGATTTTCGCCTTGATTGACGAAAGTTCGCTTATATCCTCGCTCTTTGGCGGAGGTAAATTCATTGCCGCTGCATCCGAGAAGGTGAGTGTGTATTCTTCCCAGAGTTTTGCTGTCAAGTCATCATATTCATTCTTGAACTTTTCAACCTGAGCTTCAAGACGGGTTGTTTCCTCGAAGAATACTTCCTTGTCTTTTTGCAAAAGTTTTTGTTCTTCTCGTTTTTTGTTGATATCAAGTTCAAGACTTTCGGAAAGTTCAATCTGCTTTGAAAGTTCAGCTTTCTTGCTTTCAAGGAATACTGTAGTTTCCTGAGCCTTAAGGCGCATATTTTCAATGTCAACCGAGATTCCCGAAAGTTGCTTTTCAATTTCGGAAAGTTCTTCGTTAAGCGCGAATGTTCGTCTTGTATTGTCGGCAATTTGCGCTCTTATTGACAAGAGATTTTGATTTTCGCTTGACAAATCTTTTTCGCAGGACAAAAGTTCAAGTTTTGTATTTGAAAGATTGTCCTCGCATTCTTTTTGATAATTGTCAGCCTCGTCGAGTTTTTGTGAAAGTTCTTTTTCTTCTCTTTCAAGAACTTCAAGATGCGCTTGCTTTGACGCAATTTCGGCTGTAATAAGAGAAAGTTTTTCTTTTATCTTTTCGTCGTCGAACTCATCAAGCTGTGCGTGTAAATTCTTAAGTCTTGCAGTACACGATTCAATGTGCTCGTTTTGCATCTTGATATCGTTTTCACTTCTGTAAAGACCGCTGTCTGCACTTGCAAGATCGTTTTTAAGACTTTCAATAAATTCTTCTGTGTTCTGTCTTTCTTGTGTGTTTTCAGATATAGACTTTTTAATCTCAGACAGTTTATTTGTTGTTTGCTCAATAGCTTTATCAAGATCGGCGAATTTTTTCTGCATAATAGTTGGTGGTGGTGGTGCTTCAGGTCCACCGAGAG